>NZ_JBJGYU010000005.1:0-209239 GCF_054050155.1 Geodermatophilus sp. SYSU D00703
GGAGATCACCCTGCCGCTGATCGAGGTCTTCGGCCGCGGTGGGGCGACGAAGTCCTCCTGGTACGGCGACTGCCTGCCCTCCCGCGACTTCCCGATGCTCATCGACCTGTACCTGCAGGGCCGCTTCGACCTCGACGCGTTCGTCTCCGAGACGATCGGCATCGACGACGTGGAGTCGGCCTTCGAGAAGATGCACCACGGCGACGTGCTGCGAAGCGTCGTGGTGTTCAAGTGACGGCCCGGATCGACAAGACCGTCGTCAGCGGGGTCTTCAGCCTCGACGGGCAGGACTTCGACGTCGACAACAACGTCTGGCTGGTCGGCGACGACAGCGAGGTGCTCGTCATCGACGCCCCGCACCGCGCCGAGCCGATCGTCGAGGCGATCGGCGGCCGCACCGTGCGGGCGATCGTGCTCACCCACGGGCACAACGACCACATCACCGCCGCGGTGGCGCTGCGCGAGGCCACCGGCGCGCCGATCTGGTTCAACCCCGCCGACCGGATGCTGTGGGACGTCGTCCACCCCGACACCGCCCCGGACGAGGAGCTCGGCGAGGGCACCCGGTTCGAGGTCGCCGGGGCGACGCTGACAGCGCTGCACACGCCCGGCCACTCGCCGGGCAGCACGTGCCTGCACGCGCCCGACCTGAACACGGTGTTCACCGGCGACACGCTGTTCTGCGGCGGTCCCGGGGCCACCGGGCGGTCCTACAGCGACAAGCCGACGATCCTCGAGTCGATCCGGTCGCGGCTGATGAGCCTGCACGGCGACACCGTGGTCAGGACCGGCCACGGCGACGACACGATGATCGCCGCGGAGATGCAGAACATCGACTGAGGTTCATGCGACCGGCACACGTCGCTGGGCGGAGGCGAAGCCCAGCCACGTGTGCCGGTTGCCGGCCCAGCACCAGCCGACCTTCGGTGCGTCCCGGCGCGCACGGCCGTCCCGGCCGGTCCCGTTGCTGATCCACAGCGCCGGGGTCCGCGCGTCGAGCCGCCCGCCGGCCTTCCGCAGCCGCGAGCCGATCGTCATGAAGCAGTGGTTGCGGTCGAGCACCTCCGGACACTGCAGCAGCCAGTGGATGCCCTCGGTCAGGGTCAGCGGGGTCCGGCCGGCGCCGGTGATCGCCGGCAGCGCCTCGTCGGGGCTCCAGTTGGCCATCGCGTCGCCGCGGTCGAGGCCCTCGACCAGGTAGACGTCGCCGCCGGGCAGGTCGACCTGCTCGATCGGGGAGAAGGCGTCGACGTCGGTCATGTCGGCCACCACGAACCCCGGCCTGCCGTCGCGCTCGAGCAGCGGAGCCAGCGCCGAGGCCGGCGCCCGGCCGGGGTCGAGCACCAGCAGCGCCCCCGGCTCGCGCACCTGGGCGGCGGTCTCGCGCAGCTCACCGGCGGACAGCCCCGCGACCTCGTGCGCGCCGAGCGCGACCAGCCGCTCGGCCTGGTCGGCGGCGGACGGGAGAGCGAGCAGGACGGCGGTCACGGGCACCTCCGGGACGGCGGACGACGCAGCCGGAGGTCAACGCGCCGGGCACCGTCCCGGTTCCCCCGGGGTGCGGCGGACGTGGGCACGGTCACCCCGCGGATCGCGGGGAGCGGTCGCCGCCCCGGTACCGTGGAGACGTGCCCCGCGGTGATGGACGGCTGACGCACGACCTCGATCCCCACTCTCCCGGTCCCCAGGACGCCTGCGGCGTCTTCGGTGTCTGGGCGCCGGGGGAGGAGGTCGCCAAGCTCACCTACTTCGGTCTCTACGCCCTGCAGCACCGCGGCCAGGAGGCCGCGGGCATCGCGGTCTCCGACGGCGCCTCGGTCGTCGTCTACAAGGACCTCGGGCTGGTCAGCCAGGTCTTCGACGAGGCCACCCTGGGCAGCCTCCGGGGGCACATCGCCGTGGGCCACACCCGCTACTCGACGACCGGCGCCTCGACGTGGGAGAACGCCCAGCCCACCTTCCGGACGACGGAGGCCGGCACCGGGCTGGCCCTGTGCCACAACGGCAACCTGGTGAACACCGCCGAGCTGGCCACCAAGGCCGCGGACGCCGGCGTCCCGGGCGCGTTCACCTCCACCACCGACTCCGACCTGGTGACCGCGCTGATCGCGGCGCACCAGGACCTCTCCGTCGAGGCCGCGGCGATGCAGGTGCTGCCGCAGCTGCGCGGGGCGTTCAGCTTCGCCTTCATGGACGAGAGCACCCTCTACGCGGCACGGGACCCGCAGGGCGTCCGCCCGCTGGTGCTCGGCCGCCTGGAGCGCGGCTGGGTCGTGGCCAGCGAGACCGCGGCGCTGGACATCGTCGGCGCCTCGTTCGTCCGCGAGGTCGAGCCCGGTGAGCTGCTGGCCATCGACGAGGACGGGCTGCGCAGCCAGCACTTCGCGCCCGCCGAGCCCAAGGGCTGCGTCTTCGAGTACGTCTACCTCGCCCGCCCCGACACCACGATCGCCGGGCGCGGCGTGCACGCGGCCCGCGTCGAGATCGGCCGGCGGCTGGCCAAGGAGCACCCCGCCGACGCCGACCTGGTGATCCCGGTGCCCGAGTCGGGGACCCCCGCCGCGGTCGGGTACGCCGAGGCCTCCGGCATCCCCTACGGGCTGGGCCTGGTCAAGAACTCCTACGTGGGCCGCACCTTCATCCAGCCGAGCCAGACCATCCGGCAGCTCGGCATCCGGCTCAAGCTCAACCCGCTGCGCGACGTCATCCGCGGCAAGCGGCTGGTCGTGGTCGACGACTCGATCGTGCGGGGCAACACCCAGCGGGCGCTGATCCGCATGCTGCGCGAGGCCGGCGCGGTCGAGGTGCACGTGCGCATCTCCTCGCCGCCGGTGAAGTGGCCGTGCTTCTACGGCATCGACTTCGCCAGCCGCGCCGAGCTGATCGCCAACGGCCTGGACGTCGACGGGGTGCGGGCCTCGATCAACGCCGACTCCCTCGGCTACGTCTCCGAGCAGGGCCTGATCGCCGCCACGGAGCAGCCGGTCACCCGGCTGTGCACCGCGTGCTTCACCGGCCAGTACCCGATCGCGCTGGGCGAGAGCGAGGTCCTCGGTAAGCACGTCCTCGAGGGCATCGAGCGCCGGGTCGACGAGTCCCGGGCGGTCACCGGGTGGACCGGTCAGCAGGCCGGCAGCGCCACCGTTCCCGGCGGCGCGGACGACGCCCTGACCCGCCCGTGACCGCGTCCGGGTCGGCCGAGAACCGGTTCACCTACGCCGACTCCGGCGTCGACATCGACGCCGGCGAGCGGGCGGTCACGCTGATGCGGTCGGCGGTCGAGAAGACCAACCGCCCCGAGGTGGTGGGCGGCCTCGGGGGCTTCGCCGGGCTGTTCGCGCTCGACACCACCCGCCACCGCAGGCCGCTGCTGGCCTCCTCCACCGACGGCGTGGGCACCAAGATCGCGCTGGCCCGCGCCCTCGACCGGCACGACACCGTCGGCATCGACCTGGTCGCCATGGTCGTCGACGACCTCGTGGCCTGTGGCGCCGAGCCGCTGTTCCTGCAGGACTACGTGGCCTGCGGCCGGGTCGTCCCCGAGCGCATCGCGGCGATCGTCACCGGCATCGCCACCGGCTGCACGCTCGCCGGCGCGGCCCTGGTCGGCGGCGAGACCGCCGAGCACGGTGACCTGATGGCCCCCGACGACTACGACCTGGCCGCGACCGCCGTGGGCGTCGTGGAGGCCGACGCGGTGCTGGGCCCGGAGCGGGTCCGGGAGGGGGACGTCGTCGTCGCGATGGCGTCGAGCGGGTTCCACTCCAACGGCTACTCGCTGGTGCGCCGGGTGGTGGCCGCCGCGGGCCTGGACCTCACCGCGACCCCGGCCGGACTGTCCCGCCCGCTGGGCGAGGAACTGCTGGAGCCGACGCGCATCTACGCGCTGGACTGCCTGGCGCTGGTGCAGGAGTACGGGGTCGAGGGCGTGCACGCCTACGCGCACGTCACCGGCGGCGGGCTGGCGGGCAACACCGCCCGCGTCGTCCCGGACGGGCTGGCGGCCGTGCTGGACCGGGGCACGTGGGCGCTCCCGGCCGCCGTCCACCTGCTCGAGGAACACGGCGTGCCGCGGACGGAGTCCGAGCGCGCGTTCAACTGCGGGGTCGGCATGGTCGCCGTCGTGGCGGCCGACGTCGCCGACGGCGTCGTCGGGACGCTGACCGACCGGGGCGTCCCGGCCTGGGTCGCCGGCACCGTGGGTCCCCGCTCGGAGGACGACGCCGCCCGCCTGGTGGGCTCCTACCGCTGAAGAAGGACCCGTCCTCCTCACCCCTCGCAGGGCTCGGGGCCAACCTCGGGACGGGGCCACCGGGAAGCTCGGCGCGAGCCTCGGCACGGGGCCTCCGGCGGCCGGACGGCACGCGACGACACCGCGGCTCCCCGTGGAGGAGGCGGTGTCGTCGCGTCAGACCGTGCGGCTCAGGCGACGGTCAACGACTGGCTGCCCAGTCGTCGTCCGTGTCGTCGTCCGCTGCCCAGCGGTCGGTGTACTCGTCGTCGTCCTCGTCGTCGTCCGTCTTGGCCCGGGAACGGGTGTACGGAGACGGTGACCCGGCCAGCTCGCGCTGCAGCGCGGAGAGGTCGGTGTTCGGTGAGCTGTACTTGAGCTCACGGGCCACGCGTGTCTGCTTGGCCTTCGCTCGGCCGCGCCCCATCGGCTCGACCCCCTCGTTACGGAGTACGGGAGCCCAGCTCCGGGCTGGACGGCCCGCGTGGCGACCCCGACTGAGTGACTGTGTCTGTTCCGAGCTTACGACACGGATCGACGGCGAGCACGGGTCTCCCCTCGCTGTCCCCCGAGCGGGGCGCACGCGGACGGAACGGACCGTCCTCGACCCCCGCCGGGGACGGTGGATCAGCGTGCCCGCGTGCGGTCGGCCTGGTCGGCGGACGTCCGCGGCTCCGGCACCGCGGCGGCGTCCGCACCGGTGCTGACCAGCCCGAGCTGGACGGCGAACTCCATCTGGTCGAAGTAGAAGTGGTGCTCCACGGCCCGGCCGCCGCGCACGGTGAGGACGTCGCACTCGCGCAGGCGGAGGGGTCGGCCCGTGGGCGGGATCTCACCCTCGGGTGAGGCGAGCGGCTCGGTGTGCGTGCCGACGAGCCAGCCCTCGTCGACGGCGGTGTCCTCGGTCTCGTACTGGTTCCGGGCCTCCCACGTCAGGTCGGGGACGGCACGCCGGAGCGCCATGACGTACTCGACGATGGCCGCGCCGCCCTCGATCCGGCCCACGTCGGGGGAGTCGGCGACGGCGTCGTCCGCGTACAGCCTGCGCAGCGCGTCGGCGTCCGCGTGGATGACCGCGTCGGTGATCTGGTCCATGACCTCACGGGCTCGTCCCATGGTGGTGCCCCCAGTGGTCGGCCGGCGCTCCCGCGAGCTGCGCGTACCGGACCGGCTCCGCGCCTGCGGGACGCCGACGCCCCACGATCCGGCCGCACCGCGGCGCCGGACAGGGGCGAACGGCCCGGGCGGGCGCCCGGGCCGGGCGGCTCAGCGCGGGAGGCGGATGGTGGCCAGCCGGCCGACGGCGGCCATGCGCTCCTCGGCGAGGCGGTCGGCGGCCACCGCGGGGGAGACGCCCTGCTCATCGGCGGTGCGGAAGACCCGCAGCGCGACGTCGAAGATGCCGGCGGCCTTGGCCTCGGCGCGGGGGAAGGAGAACCCGTGCCGCTCGTCCTCCACCTGGATCACCCCGCCGGCGTTCACCAGGTAGTCGGGGGCGTACAGGATGCCGCGGCGCACCAGCTGCTCGGCGATCCCGTCGTGCGCCAGCTGGTTGTTGGCGCCGCCGCAGACGATCTCGGCCTCCAGGACCGACACCGTCTCGTCGTCGAGGGCGCCGCCCAGCGCGCAGGGGGCGTACACGTCGGACGGCGTGCGGACCAGCGCCGCGGTGTCGGCGACGGCGTCCACCCCGGGGTGGCGGGCGAGCACCCGCTCCACCGCGGCCGCGTCGACGTCGGTGACGACCACGTCGGCGCCGTCCTGGACCAGCCGGTCGACCAGCCAGCTGCCCACCTTGCCGACGCCGGCCACGGCGACGGTGCGGCCGGCCAGGGACGGCTTGCCCCACCGGTGCTGGGCAGCCGCGCGCATGCCCTGGAAGACGCCGTGGGCGGTGAGAACCGAGGAGTCGCCGCAGCCGCCGTGGGCCTCTGACCGGCCGTGCGCGTACCGGGTCTCCCGGGCCACGACGTCGAGGTCGGCGTTGTAGGTGCCGACGTCGCACGCGGTCAGGTACCGGCCGCCCAGCGACTCGACGAACCGGCCGTAGGCCCGCAGCAGGGCCTCGGTCTTGTCCCGGCGCGGGTCGCCGATGATGACCGCCTTGCCGCCGCCGAGGTCGAGGCCGGCCAGGCTGTTCTTGTAGGCCATCGCCTTGGACAGGGCCAGCGCGTCGGCGACGGCGGCCTCCTCGCTGGGATAGGGGTAGAACCGCGTGCCGCCCAGCGCCGGTCCCAGCGCCGTCGAGTAGATGGCGATGATCGCGCGCAGCCCGGATCCCGGGTCGGAGCAGAAGACGACCTGTTCGTGCCCGGAGCCGAGAACGTCCACGTCACGAGCGTAGAACGACGGGGACGGCGCGACCGGCGGCCCACGGGCATGATCGGGAGGTCGCACCCCTGCACGGAGGACGCCCCGCCTTGGCCGCACCCTCGCGACTGCTCGCGCTCACCGTCGCCACGCCGCTGCTCTTGGCCGGCTGCACCGGCAGCGGGGACGGCGACGGCGGGAACGGCGCGGGCGGGGGTGCCGGCGGCGGGCTCACCGTCGCGGTGGTCACCCACGGTTCGGCGGGCGACGCCTTCTGGGACGTCGTCCAGAACGGCGCCGAGGCCGCGGGGGAGGACCTCGGCGTGTCGGTGGACTACCAGGGCGACGGCGACCCGCAGCGGCAGTCGCAGATCGTCGACGCCGCGGTCAACCAGGACGTCGACGGGATCGTGGTCTCGATGGCCAACCCCGCCGCGCTGCAGGACTCCGTCGAGGCCGCCGTGGCGGCGGGCATCCCGGTGGTCACGATCAACTCCGGCGGGGACCGCTCGGCCGAGTTCGGCGCCATCGGGCACGTCGGGCAGGACGAGACCGTCGCCGGTCGGGGTGCCGGTGAGCGGCTGGCCGCGGACGGGCGGCGCAACGTGCTGTGCGTCGTCCACGAGGCCGGCAACACCGGTCTCGAGGAGCGCTGCGCGGGCGCGGCGGAGGGGCTGGGGACGGCGCTGACCCCGCTGCAGGTGGACGTCAACGACCTGCAGGCGGCGCAGTCGGCGATCACCTCCCGGTTGCAGAGCGACCCGGGCATCGACGGCGTCCTCACGCTCAACTCGGCGGTCGCCGCGGTGGCCGTCGCTGCCGTCTCCGACGCCCGCTCGGAGGCGGAGGTCGCCACGTTCGACCTCAACGAGGACGTCATCCGCGGCATCCAGGCCGGTGACGTCTCCTTCGCCGTCGACCAGCAGCCGTACGAGCAGGGCTACCTGCCGATCGTGATGCTCAAGCTGTACGCGGAGAACCTCAACACCGTGGGCGGTGGGCAGCCGGTCCTCACCGGGCCCGGCATCGTCGACGCGGCCAACGTCGACGAGATCGCCGGCCTCGCCGCGGCCGGCACCCGCTGAGCCTGGCGCGGCGTGGCGTCCATCACCCGGGGGCCGCGCAGAAAGTCGCGCCGAGCCCTCAAGGTCACCCCTGAGAGTGACGACAACGAGAGGGACAGGAGAGGAAGCGGGGTCCTCGTGAGCACAGTGTGACGACTGTGCCGCGTGTTGCCTTTGTCGCCGCGTGCGGCGCTGCGACGCTGCCCCGGTTCCTCCGCCGCCCTCTTCCCCAGGGAGCGACCAGTGCTGCACAGCCACCCTCGCCGGTGCGCGTCCGGAACGCTCCGCTCGCGGGCGCGCGCCGGGGTCGTCCGGACGCTGCTGGCCGGCGCGGTCACCGGTGCGGTGCTCGTGGGCGGCGCCGTCCCCGCCGGGGCCGTGCCGGAGCCGCCGCCCAACCCCACCGACGCCGAGCTCGGGTCCGCCCGGTCGGCCCAGGACGCCGCCGCCGCGGAGGTGGGCCGCATCGCCGGCCTGGTCGCCGAGGCCGAGGCGGAGCTCGAGCGCTACGCCGTCCAGGCCGAGGCCGCGGGTGCTGCCTACCTCGCCGCCGAGGAGGCGCTGGACGAGGCCCAGGAGGAGGCCGAGCGCACCGCCGCGGAGCTGGCGGAGGCCACCGAGGCCGTCGAGGCGGCCGAGTCCCGCATCGCCGGCTTCTCCCGGGACAGCTACATGAACGGCAGCACCCTCTCCGGTGCCGCGGTCCTGCTGGACGCCGACGGCCCGGCCGAGCTCGTCGAGCGGGCCGCGATGCTCGACTACGTCTCGGAGAACCAGCTCGACGTCCTCGGGCAACTCGAGGTCGCCCAGGTGCGGCAGGCCAACGCCGACTCCCAGGCCCGCGCCGCGCGCGACCGGATGGCCGAGCTGGAGGAGGCCGCCGCCGCGGCGAAGGCCACCGCCGACAGCCAGCTGGCCGCCCAGCAGAACGCCTACGAGCAGGTGTCGGCGCAGAAGGCCGAGTACGACCAGCAGCTGCAGGCCGCGCAGATCGAGCTGCTGCGGCTGCAGGGGGCACGGGATGCCTTCCAGGCGTGGCAGCAGCAGAAGGCGGCGGAGGAGGCCGCGGCCGCCGAGGCCGCCCGCCGCGCCGAGCAGGAGGCCGCCCGGCAGGCCGCCGAGGCGCGGCAGCAGGCCAGCAGCCCCTCGCCGGGCAGGGGCTCCTCGGGCGGCTCCGGCCCGTACGTGAAGCCGACGTCCGGCCGCACCTCCAGCTGCTTCGGCTGGCGCTGGGGCGCCCTGCACGGCGGCGTGGACATCGCCGCCCCGATCGGTACGCCGATCTACGCGGCCCACTCCGGCATCGTCCAGCGGGCCGGCACCGCGACCGGCTTCGGCTACGCGGTCTACATCCGCGGGGACGACGGCGCGGTCACCGTCTACGGCCACGTCAACCGCTACTTCGTCAGCGCGGGCGAGCGCGTGGTCGCCGGCGAGCAGATCGCCGAGGTCGGCAACCGCGGCCAGTCCACCGGCCCGCACCTGCACTTCGAGGTGCACCCCAGCGGTGCCATGTACGGCAGCCAGGTCGACCCGGTGCCGTGGATGCGCTCCCGCGGGGTCGCCATCAGCGGCTGCTGACCCAGGCCCCCTGCCGTATCCCGCCACGGCCCCGTCCAGAGGCTCGCCGCGAGCCTGCGAGCGGTGAGGAGGACGGGGTCCTTCCTCAGGTGGCCGGTGCGGGGGTGGCCGAGGCGAGGTCGCAGTTCGACGCGACGTAGGTCGTGAGGTCGGCCTGGGCGGCGCCGAGCTCCTGGGTCACCTGCTGCTCGGCCGCGTTGAACTCCGCCTGGCCCTCGGGGGTGCTCAGGTCCAGCGTGCCGGCGGTCGCGCCGAGTCGGCGCAACCCGTCGAGCATCGCGTTCCACGACGGCGCGATGTCGGCAGGTGCCTCGACCGCCTCGAGGCGGGAGACCACCTCGGGCAGCCGGCCGGCCACCTCGGCGGGGCTGGCGTTGCCCAGGGTCGTCTCGAGATCGGCGAAGGCCGCCTGCACCTGGTCGCAGAACTCCACGGCGGCGGGGTCCGGCGTCGCGGTGCCGCGAGGCTCGGCCTCGGCGGAGGCGCTGGTCGAGCTCGGGGCGGCGGAGCTCGACGAGGCGGCCGGCTCGTCGTCCCCCGACCCGCCGCAGGCGGTGAGCAGGACGACGGCGGCGGCCGTCGCGACGGCGGACCGGAACAGGGTGGCGGGCGAACGCATGGGCGGCACCGTATCCGCGCCGGGTCGGGGCGGCGCGGCTACCGTGCCGGACGTGCGTATCCCGGCCGACCCGCGCGCGACGTGGGACCTCCCGGCGCCGGGCGCCATGCCGCGGACGGCGGAGCTCGAACCGCTGGTGACCCGCGTGCTCGCGCCCAACCCCTCGCCGATGACCCTCGACGGCACCAACACCTACGTGGTGGGCGCCCCCAGCAGCGGGCAGGCGGTGCTCGTCGACCCCGGACCCGACGACCCGGCGCACCTCGCCGCGGTCGAGGCGGCGCTGGCCGGCCGGGACGCCCGCTGCGTCGCGGTCCTCGTCACCCACCACCACGGCGACCACGCCGAGGCCGCGCTGCCGTGGGGAGCGCGGTTCGGGGCCCCGGTCGCGGCCGCCGACGCCCGCGTCGCCGGGCCCGCGGGGCGGGTCCTGGCACCCGGGGAGCGGCTGCCGATGGCCGGTACGGCGATCGGCGTCGTCCCCACGCCCGGGCACACCGCGGACCACCTGGCCTTCCGGCTGGAGTCGGGGGCGGTGCTCGTCGGCGACCACGTGCTCGGCCGGGGCACGTCGGTGGTCACCCACCCCGAGGGGGACGTGCTGGCCTACCTGGAGTCCTTGCGCCGGGTGCACGACCTCGGCCCGAGCGCGCTGTACTGCGGCCACGGGCCGGAGCTCACCGAGGACCCGGGGGCGGTCCTCGACTTCTACCTCGCCCACCGGAGGTTCCGGGAGAGCCAGCTGCTGGCCGCGATGGTGCGCGGCGCCCGGACGGTGGACCAGCTCGTCGCCGACGTCTACGCCGACGTGCCCCGCGAGGTGTGGCCGGCTGCCGCGCAGTCGACCCGGGCGACCCTGGACAAGCTCGCCGCCGAGGGGCACGTGGTGCTCGACGGGGACCGGGTGGCGTTGCCGTGACCGAGGTGCCGCTCGTGACCGCGGCCGGCAGCGAGCGGGACCAGCGGCGCGCCGCCGCGGCGCTGCGGACGGCGGGCCTGCGGGCGGGGGACCGGCTGCTGGTGTCGGCCGCGTCGTCGCCGGCGCTGCTGGCCGTGGTCCTGGGCGCGCTGCGCACCGGGGTCGTCCCGGTCGTGCTCGACCCCGCCCTGCCCGCGGCCGAGCGGGCCGCGCTGGCCGAGGACGCCGGCCCCGCCCTCGACGTCGGCGGGGACCCCGCGCGGCTGCTGGCCGGCACCGACGAGGCCGACCTCGCCGACGTGCCGCTGGCCCGGCCGATGCACTACACGTCGGGCACCACCGGCCGGCGCAAGGGCGTGTGGTCGGGGGTGCTCGCCGAGGACGACGCCCGCGCGCTGGCCGCGGAGGAGATCGACCTGTGGGGCTTCGACGGGAGCGACCGGCACCTGGTCCTCTCCCCGCTGCACCACTCGGCGCCGCTGCGGTTCGCCGTCCACACGCTGCTGGCCGGCGGGGAGGTGCTGCTCCCCGGCCCCTTCGACGCCAACCGCGCCGCCCGGGTGATCAGCACGCTGCGGCCGACGACGGCGTTCTGCGTGCCCACCCACCTGCAGCGGCTGACCGCGCGCGACGACGTCGACTGGTCGTCGTTCCGGCGGCTGGTGCACGCCGGGGCGCCCTGCCCCGAGCCGCTCAAGCGCGCGGTGCTGGCCGCGCTGCCCGAGGGCAGCGTGTGGGAGTTCTACGGATCCACCGAGGCCCAGTTCACGGTGTGCTCGCCGGAGGACTGGCGGGCGCACCCCGGCAGCGTGGGCCGCGCCCGGCCCGGACGTCGGCTCGAGACCGACGACCGCGGCCAGCTGTGGTGCGCCGTGCCCGGGTGGGCCCGCTTCGAGTACTGGCGGGCGCCCGAGAAGACCGCGGCCGCCTGGCGGGGGGACCGGGTCACCGTCGGCGACCTGGGCCGGGTGGACGACGACGGCGTGGTGTGGCTCGACGGCCGCCGCGAGGACCTGGTCATCTCCGGCGGGGTCAACGTCTACCCGGCCGAGGTGGAGGCGGTCCTCGACGCCCACCCCGGCGTCGTCGAGAGCGCGGTCGTGGGGGTGCCCGACGAGCAGTGGGGACAGCGCGTGGTGGCCGCCTACGTGGGCACCGCCGACCCCGCCGACCTCGGCGCCTGGGCCCGCGAGCGGCTGAGCCCGGCGAAGCGGCCCAAGAGCCTGCACCCGGTCGCCGAGCTGCCGCGCACGTCGACGGGGAAGGTGCGCCGGCTGGACCTGCCGGCGCTGCTCGGCCTGTGACGACACCGGAGTGGGACGTCGTCGTGGTCGGCGCGGGGACGTCGGGTGCCCCGCTGGCCGCGCGACTGGCCGACGCCGGGCGCCGCGTGCTCGTGCTCGAGGCCGGGGCCGACCACGCCCGGCCCGAGGACTTCCCGCCCGTCCTGCGGGACGCCGCCACCATGGGCGCCGCCGTGCCCGGGCACCCGGCCAACTGGGACCTCACCGGCGTCCTCACCGAGGAGGTCACGTTCCCGGTGCCCCGCGGCCGGGTCGTCGGCGGGTCCAGCGCGGTCAACGGCGGCTACTTCATCCGCGGCACCCGGACCGACTTCGACGGCTGGGCGGCCGCCGGCAACGACCTGTGGTCCGCCGACGCCGTCCTGCCGGCGTTCGTGCGGCTGGAGGACGACGCCGACTGCGGCGGCCGCCCCGGCCACGGCCGCGGCGGCCCCGTGCCGGTGCGCCGGCCGTCCGCCCGGCACCCGCTCGCCGACGCCTTCGCGGGCGCCGCCGCCTACCTCGGCTTCCCCGCCGAGCCGGACAAGAACGGCGACGCCCCGCCCGGCTACGGACCCGTCCCCCTCAACGTCGCCGGCGGTGTGCGGACCAACACGGCCATGGCCTACCTCTCGCCTCGGCGCGGGCGCCCCGGGCTCACCGTCCGCGGGGGCGTGCACGTGCGGCGGGTGGTGGTGGAGGGCGGCCGCGCGGTGGGCGTGGAGACCGCCGACGGGGTGGTCCGGGCCGGGGAGGTGGTGCTCAGCGCCGGCGCCGTCGGCTCCCCGCAGCTGCTGCTGCTCTCGGGCATCGGGCCGGCCGACCAGCTGCGGGCGCTGGGCATCGACGTGGTGGCCGACGTCCCCGGCGTGGGCGCCGACTGCACCGACCACCCCGACCTGTACGTCACCTACCGGCCCGCGCGCCGGCTGCCCATGCCGCGTGACCTGCACCCGCTGCACGGCGTCCTGCACACCACCGCCGACGGGTCGGCCACCCCCGGCGACCTGGAGGTGCTGCCCTGGCTCAAGCCGTTCAGCCGGGTGATGGTCAGCCGCACCTCCGCGGGGCTCGCCGGCGCGCTGCGCCGCCCGGTCAGCACCGTGCGCGCGCTGCGGGGCGCGTCCCTGCACCGGCTGCTCGACACCGCCCGGCGCCGGGACGACCTCTTCGTCGGCGTCGCGCTGCAGGCCGAGGACAGCCGCGGCCTGCTGACGCTGACCTCCACCGACCCCGCCGTCCAGCCGCGGATCGAGTACCGGTACCTGACCGAGGAGTCCGACCGCCGGCGGATGCGCCAGGTGGTGCGGTTGGCGGCCGAGCTGCTGCGGACGCCGTCGCTGGCGCCGCTGGTCGCCGAGCGGACCGGCCTGCCCGACGACGTCCTGGCCGACGACCGCGAGCTCGACCGCTGGGTCCGCAGGCACCTGGCCACCGCGGTGCACCTGGCCGGGACGGCGCGGATGGGGCCGGAGAGCGACCTCGGGGCGGTCGTCGACCAGCACCTGCGGGTCCGCGGGGTCGAGGGGCTGCGGGTCGTGGACACCTCGGTCATGCCGCGCGTGACCTCGCGCGGGCCGGCCGCGACCGCGGTGATGATCGGCGAGCGGGCCGCGGAGCTGGTGACCGGCGCGTGACCCTCAGGCCGGCGGCGGCGGGGGCGGCGGCGGCAGCGGGATGCCCGGCGGCGGGAAGAGGGCGGGCGGCCCGGCGGTCAGGATCGGCAGCATCGCGGCGCGCCAGACCGGCGCGGCCAGGCCGCCGCCGAACCCGCCGACGTCCTGGTTCTGCTTCGGGTTGAGCAGCATGACGCTGCCCGCGTACTCCGGGGTGTAGCCGACGAAGGCGACCGAGAAGCGGTCCTGGCTGGTGCCGGTCTTGGCGGCGATCTGGTGGCCGGGGATGGCGGCGTTGGTGCCGGTGCCGATGGGCAGCGCGGTGTCGCCGACCAGGATCTGGTTGAGCGTGGTCGCGACCGCCGGGGGCACGGCCTCGGGGGTGCAGGAGTCCCCGGTGGGCACCGGCGACCCGTCGTCCCGGGTGAGCGGCTGCCCGTCACGATCCAGGACCTCGGTGACCGGAGTGGGGTCGCACTGGGTGCCGTTCGCGCCAAGGGTGGAGTAGGCGCTCGCCAGCGCGAGTGGGCTGGTCGCCTCGGCGCCGAGGGTGAAGGAGCCGCGCTCCCTGGCGATGATCTCGTCGGCCACCGGATCGAGGGAGAACATCCCCATCCGCTGGGCCATCCGCACCGGGCCCTCCACGCTGCCCAGCTGGTCCTCCAGGGCGACGAAGTAGGTGTTGGAGGAGCGGATCAGCGCCTCGGTCATGGTCAGGGTCGGCGGGAAGTTGGGGCTGGCGTTCTCGACCACGTACGGGGCCTGGTTGTTGCGGTACACGCTGGACACGTACGGGTTGCTCGTCGTGATCACGTGGGACGGCGGGAACCCGCGCTCCAGGGCCGCGGCAGCGACGAACACCTTGTAGGTCGAGCCCGCACCCTGGCTGGCGGCCACGTTGAGGTTCACCGACTCCTGAGCCGGGTCGTCGGCGTCGTAGCCGAAGACCCGGTTGACGCTCATCGCCAGCACGTGCCCGGTGCCCGGCTCGACCGCGGTGAAGATCGAGGCGATCGGGTCGCCCATGGGCTTGCTGGCCACCACCGCGGCGTCCCCGGACCGCTGGAGGTCCGGCCGCAGCGTGGTGCGGATGGTCAGCCCGCCGTCCTCCAGCCGCTCCTGGGAGATGCCCAGGTCCTGCGTGAGGTGGCGCTGCAGGTAGTCGCAGAAGAAGCCGCCGATGGCGGCGTCGACGCAGCCGTTGGGCGGGGCGGGGACGGGGTTGGTCTCCACCGGCTGGGCCGAGACGTCGGCGAGCTCCTGGTCGCTGATGTGCCCGAGCTCGTGCATGCGCTCGAGCACCTGGTTGCGCCGCTCGCGGCCCTGCTCCGGGTCGGCCAGGGGGCTGTCGGTCGCCGGGTTCTGCACCAGCCCGGCCAGCACGGCCGCCTGGGGGAGGGTCAGGTCGGCCGCGTTCACGCCGAAGTAGGCCTGGGCCGCCGCCTGCACCCCGTAGGCGCCCTCGCCGAAGTACACGATGTTCAGGTAGCGGGTGAGGATCTCCTCCTTGGTGTAGGTCTCCTCCAGGGCCAGCGCCAGCCGGGCCTCGCGCAGCTTGCGGCCCAGCGTCTGCTCGGTGGCCGCCTGCCGCTCCTCGGGCGTGACCGCGGTCTGCAACAGGGTCTGCTTGACCAGCTGCTGCGTGATGGTCGACCCGCCCTCCTGCACCGAGCCGGCGGTCGCGTTGCGGACCACGGCGCGCAGGGTCCCCTCGACGTCGAGGCCGTTGTGCTCGTAGAAGCGGGAGTCCTCGATGTCGACCAGCGCCTGCTCCATGACGTCGGCGATCTGGTCGGCGGTCACCGGAGTGCGGTTGTTCCGGTAGAAGTACGTGACCACCGAGCCGTCGGCGGCCAGGACGACGGTGTTGCCCGAGGGCGTGGCGTCGGTCAGCTCGACCGGCAGGGGCGCCAGCAGGTTCGCCGACGAGCTCGCGGCCATGCCCGGGCCCACGACCCACGGGAACAGGACGGCGGCGACCAGCGCCCCGGCCAGCGGCAGGACGAGGAACAGCAGACCGAGGGCCCGCAGCCGCGGGTGGGGGCGTGCGCCGGACGACCTGACCATGGATGACCTCGCCCTCGGCGACCCACTCGGAGTGAGCGGGTCGACGCGGTCCGATCATCCCGTACGACGCGGTTCCGCAGAAGTCGATCAGCGATGGACCGGAGCGTCCCGGCGGCGCGCTGTCCGCAGCCGCCGGGACGCCGGGATCTGGGGGGCGGTCAGCGGACCGCCGGCAGCTCCGACGTCGGTGCCGCCCAGGCGTCGGGGTGACGCCGTCCGGTGTCGGCGACCCAGCCCGGCGCGCTGCCGCCGCGCGCGGGGGCCCGCCGACCGGCCGGGCGGCCGCTCAGGGCGACGATGAGGGCCAGCAGGGCGACGAGCCCCACGAGGACACCGCCGATCACCAGGAGCGTCGTGAGCACTCACCGAGAGTAGGCACCGGACCGGTCCGGCCCACACGGCGAATGACGACGGACATCAGACCCGGATTGCACAGGATGTGCCGGTTGACGGCGCACGCGCACGCCGGCCGTCGGCGAGAGTGCACGGGTGCGCGAGTCGCGGGTCCGCGGGGTATGGGCAGCCGCGATGACGTCGACAGGAGGACGCGTGCCCGACCTGCCCCTTCTCACCGGCCGCGCGGTCGCGGTCCCGCTCGGCGCCCTCGCGCGGTGGCGCGCGGGGAAGCCCATGCACCCCCGCGGCGTGGTGGTCGACGCGGTCCTGGAGCGGTCCGGCGGACCGACGGGGTGGGAGGTGTCCTGGCTGGCGGCGCGCGCGGAGGACCCTGCGGTGGTCCGGCTGTCCCGGAGCGCGGGCCTGCCCGCGCCCCTGCCGGACGTGCTCGGCCTCGCGCTGCGGGTGCCGGGGGAGGACTCCCCGGTGGACCTCCTGCTGTCCAGCGCGGGCCGGGGCCGGCTGGCGCGGCGGCTGACGGTGCCCCGCCGGGACGCCGCGGCGCCCTACTCGTCGATCATGGGCTACCGCTCCGACGCCGGGACCGTGCTGCTGGCGGCGCTGCCCGACCCGGACACCGGCCCCCTGCCGTCCGAGCCCGGCCCCCTCGCGGCGGCCGTCGCGGCCCGCCGTCCCACGTTCACCCTCGCGGCCGCGCGGGGGAGCGGGGAGTGGCACCCGTTCGGCCGGCTGCGGCTGCTCGGCCCGGGCGACGCCGTCGACCCGGACCTGCGCTTCGACGCAGTGCGGAACCCGCCGCCGGGCCTGGTGCCCGACGGGCCGATGGCCCGGTTCCGCGCACCGGCCTACGCGGCGGCGCGGGCGGCACGGGACCGGTCGTAGGGTGCAGGCGGTGACCGGAACGGCGACCCGCGGTGTCTCTCCCGGGCTCCGGGTACACCTGCGCCGCGCCCGCGACCACGTCGACCGGCACTTCGCCGAGGACCTCGACCTCGACCGGCTCGCGCGGGTGGCCGGCGTGTCGAAGTACCACTTCGCGCGCTGCTTCGAGGCCGTCTACGGCGAGACCCCGATCCGGTACCTCACCCGCCGGCGGATCGAGCGGGCCCAGGACCTGCTGCGGTCGGCCAACCTGACGGTGACCGAGGTCTGCACCGCCGTCGGCTTCGCCAGCCTGGGGTCGTTCTCCTCCCGGTTCCGGCAGCTGGTCGGGGAGCCGCCGGTCGCCTACCGCGACCGGTGGGCGGCCCGGGGCGGGGCGCACGTCCCGGGCTGCTTCCTCTTCATGCGCGGCGTGGTGGACCCCGGCGGGACGACCGCCGGCGGTTGAGCAATCTGGGAGAAGCCCGGGGCCGGCCGTCGTCCGTACGGTCGACGACGTGATCACCAACATCTCGCTCGTCACCGTCTACTGCCTCGACCAGGGCAAGGCCCGCGACTTCTACGTCGACGTCCTCGGCTTCGAGCCGCGCACGGACATCACCATGGGCGAGGGCTTCCGCTGGGTGACCGTCGCCCACCCCAGCCAGCCCGAGCTGGAGGTCACCCTGATGACCCCCGGTCCGCCGCTGGACGACGCCGCCGCGGCGTTCGTCCGCGGCCAGTTGGAGAAGGGGGCGATGGGCGGCCTCGGGCTGGCCGTCGACGACTGCCGGAAGACCTTCGAGGAGCTCTCGGCGAAGGGCGTCACCTTCCTGCAGGAGCCGGCCGAGCGGCCGTACGGCGTCGAGGCGGTCATGCGGGACGACTCGGGCAACTGGCTCGTGCTCGTCGAGCGGCGCGAGTTCACCCCTGCCGACTTCGCCTGAGGTCGGTCGCTGCCCCCTGCCACGGCCCGGTGCAGCGGAAAGGCCGTGACAGTGGGCGAGACGCGGTGGTTCGATGCCCCCGTCCGAGACCGAGGACGGGGGACCGAGGCGCACGGAGGTCCTGTGGACGCCTCAGCCACGCACGCCGCACCACCCACTGCCCGGCCCCGCCGGCTGCTGCCCGGGATGCGGGTGCTGCTCGTCGCGTTCGCCGTCCTCACGGCGCTCGGGCTGGGGTCGCTCTACGTCCTGGCCGACCGGACCGGCGAGACGTTCGCGTGGACCATCGACCCTCCGCTCACCGCCGCCTTCCTCGGCGCGGGCTACGCCGCCGGCTGCGTGCTGGTCGTGCTCTCGCTGCGGGACGGCGTGTGGGCCCGCACCCGGGTGCCCCTGCTCACCATCCTCGTGTTCGTCGTGGTCACGCTCGCCGCGACGTTGATGCACCTGGACCGGTTCCACCTGGCCGCGGAGTTCGCCGGATCGCCGTTCGCGGCGCGGGCCGCCGCGTGGTTCTGGCTCGGCGTCTACGTCGTCGTCCCGCTGGCGATGGTGGCGCTGCTGGTGCCGCAGGAGCAGGCCCCGGGGACCGACCCCCCGCCGCGCCACCCCGTGCCGAGGGTGCTGCGCGGGCTGCTGGCGGCCGAGTCGGTGGTGCTGGCCGGCGTCGGGGCCCTGCTGTTCGTGGCGCCGGCGACGGCGACCGCCCTGTGGCCGTGGTCGCTGGCCCCGCTGAGCGCCCGGGTGGTGGCCGCCTGGCTGGTCGCCTTCGGCGTGGCGACGGCGCTGGCCGCGGTCGCCGGGGACCTCGAGCGGCTGCGGACGGCGGCGATCGCCTACACCGTCTTCGGCCTGCTGGTGGCGCTGGCGGTGGCGCGGTTCCCCGGCGTGGTCCGCTGGGGGGAGCCCGCGGCCTGGGTCTTCACGGTCGTGCTGGTCGCGGTGGTCGCCACCGGCGCCGCGGGCTGGCGGCTGGCGCCCCGGCCGGGAGAGGAACCGGCGTGATCGAGGAGTACCAGGGGGCGCTGGTCGTCGTGTGCCGGGACGAGAAGCCCCGGCTGGCCACGGTGCGCGAGCTCAAACGCCGCTACGGGGCCGACTACGTCATCATCGCCTGCACCGTCGCCGAGGAGGTGCCGGTGGCCCTCACCGCGTGGGGCACCCCGCCGGTGGCCGCGCTCCTCGGTGGCTTCGGCCGGGAGGACCCGGACGGGCTCGCGGTGCTGCGGGCGCTGCACGCCGGCCACCCCGAGGCCCTGGCCGTGGCGCTCGTCCGCTGGGGTGCCTGGGAGACCGCGCGCCCGATCTTCGAGGCGCTGACCCTGGGCCAGCTCGACCGGTGGGTCTACGCACCCGAGGAGCAGGTCGACGAGGAGTTCCACTGCGCGCTCACCGAGGTGCTCGACGAGTGGGCGACCCGGCACAGCGGCGGCCGGGAGGCGGTGCGGATGATCGGCGACCGCTGGTCCCCGCGCGCCCAGCACCTGCGCGACCAGCTCAACCGCAACCGCATCCCGACCGGCTTCTACGAGGCCGACAGCCTGGAGGGTCGCGACCTCCTGGCCGGCCTGGGCCTCGACCACCCCCGGCTGCCGGTGCTCGTGCTGCGCTTCCACCCCGAGCACACCGTCCTGCAGGACCCGACGGACCTCCAGGTGGCCGAGGCGTTCGGCCTGTTCCAGCCGCTGGACCCCGAGAAGGTGTGGGACCTGGTCGTCGTGGGCGCCGGCCCCGCGGGGCTCGGGGCCAGCGTCTACGCGGCGTCCGAGGGGCTGTCCACGCTGGTGCTCGAGGCCGAGGCCGTCGGCGGGCAGGCGGGGACCAGCTCGCTGATCCGCAACTACCCCGGCTTCCCGACCGGCATCAGCGGCAACCGGCTGGCGTTCAGCTCCTATCAGCAGGCGTGGGCCTTCGGCAGCACGTTCCACTTCATGCGCTACGCGCAGGCGCTGCGCAGCGAGGACGGGCTCCACGTGCTCGACCTCAGCGACGGGACGTCGGTGCGCTCGAAGTCGGTCGTCCTGGCCCTGGGGGCGAGCTGGCGGCGGATCGGCGTCCCGGACCTGGAGGCGCTGGTGGGGCGGGGCGTGTTCTACGGCACGGCGGTGAGCGAGGCGCCGGTCATGCGCGGGCGGCACGTCTTCGTCGTCGGCGGGGGCAACTCCGCTGGACAGGCGGCGGTGTACCTGTCCCGCTTCGCCGACCGGGTGTCGGTGCTGGTCCGGCGGCCCGGGCTGGCCGAGACGATGTCGGACTACCTCATCCGCGAGCTCGAGGCGCTGCCGAACGTCGACGTCCGGCCGGGGGTGCAGGTCGTCGGCGGAACCGGCACCGACTTCCTGGAGTCCTTCGTCGTCCGGGACGTCGTCTCGGGCCAGGAGACGGTCGAGACGGGCGTGCTGTTCCTGCTCATCGGCAGCGAGCCGCGCACCGACTGGCTGGCCGGCACGCTCGCGAGAGACCGCTGGGGCTTCCTGCTCACCGGCCCGGCGCTGGGTGGCGGGGAACTCCCCCTCTACGAGCCGCTCGAGCGCCCACCGGCGCTGCTCGAGACCAGCACGCCCGGGGTGTTCGCCGCGGGGGACGTCCGCTCGGGGTCGGTGAAGCGGGTGGCCTCGGCGGTGGGCGAGGGCGCGCTGGCGATCACGCACGTGCACGCGCACCTGGCGTCCCTCCGGGTGCCCGCGGCGCACTGAGACGGGCGGTCCCCGGCTGACCCGTTCGGGTGCAGGCCTGCACCGAGGGTGATGTCACAGGTTGGACACGTGGATCATGGGTAGCCGGATCGTGACCCGCCGTTGACCACCCGCCTGCCGTCGCAGCGCGCGGCCGCAGGAGGAACAGCACGTCGTGAGCGCCGAGTCCAGGCCGGGGATCCGGGTGGTGACCGTGCCCGCCGGAGATCCGTACGTCGACGCCGTCCTCCCGGCCGGCGTCGTCCGGGTGGGGCCGGCGCACGACCCGAGCCCGTGGCTCGACCCGGTCTACCTGGCCGGCCACGCCGACGAGGTGGACGTCGTCCACGTGCACGGCGGCTTCGGCCACCTGCCCGAGGACGAGATGGTCAGCTGGACGGAGACGGTGCGCCGCACCGGGGTGCCGCTGGTGGCCACGGTCCACCAGCTGCGCGACCCCGCCCAGGCCTCTCCTCGCCGGCACGACGCCCACCTGGCCGCGCTGCTGGCGACGGCGGAGGTCGTGCTCACGCTGACGCCCGGGGCGGCGGACGAGATCGCCGCGCGGTACGGCCGTACGGCGATCGTCGTGGCCCACCCCTCCGTGGCGACGCCGGTGCCCGAGCTGGGCGCCGAGCGCGGCCTGGTCGGGCTGCCGCTGCGGGGCTACGGGCCCGCGCTGCCCGACCCCGCCGGGCTGGTGCGCGCGGCGCTGGCGGGGGCGGTGAACGGCGGCGGACGGCTGCGGGTGTTCCTCGACGACGGCGTCGAGCCGCCGCCGGTCCCCGCGGCCGGGGACACCCTGGAGTACCTGCCGCGCAAGGCCGAGGCCTGGGTCGCGCAGCTGCAGGAGCTGCACGCCGTCGTCCTGCCCGAGTGCTGCGGCACGCACTCCACGGACCTGGAGACCTGCCGGGACGTCGGCACGCGCGTGGTCGCGCCCAGCTGCGGCTGGTTCGCCGACCAGTGGTCCGACGTCGTCACGTACGGCAACGACGAGGAGAACGGCTTCGACCCGGTGTCGCTGGACGCGGCGGTCTCGGCCGCGCTGACCCGGCCCCTGCCGCGGCCGGCCGACCCGGTGTGGCGCACCGAGCAGCGGGCCGCCGTCCAGGACGTGCACACCCAGGTCTACGCGCAGGTCGTCGCCGACCGCGGGCGCTAGGAACTCGCCGCCTGGGTCGCCCGGCCCGGAGGGCGGGGCTGCGGTGAGGGAGGTGGAGGTGGGCAGGGGCGGGGTCGAACCGCCGACCTCTCGCTTTTCAGGCGAGCGCTCGTACCGACTGAGCTACCTGCCCCTCCCGGTGTCTCCACCGGAGAGCGACCCTGACGGGACTCGAACCCGCGACCTCCGCCGTGACAGGGCGGCGCGCTAACCAACTGCGCTACAGGGCCTTGCTGGTACTGCTGGTGGTGCCGTGCCCCCAACGGGGTTCGAACCCGTGCTACCGCCTTGAAAGGGCGGCGTCCTGGACCGCTAGACGATGGGGGCTCGTGTTCGCCGGGGGCAGCGAGAACGATACATGCTCTCGGGGGTGGCTCTGACAGGGGGTGTCCCTGGCGGGTCCTCCGCCTGCCCGGCCGGTCGGTGTCCGCAGCGGTGCCCGCTGCGCGTCGGTGCTGGTCAGCGAGGTGTGCCTCCGTGCGTCGCAGCCCGGTCGTGCCCACACACGATGGCCGTCCGTTCCCGCGTGTGTGCCCAGCCTCACGGGGCCGTGTCGGGTGCCGGACCCGGTCGAGGGTCGGGCCCGGGCGACCGGCACACCCGGGCCGGCACTCCTCGCGGTGGGCCCCCTCCGGGCCCGGCGCCGCGACGCGACACGGGCGGTGGCTGCTGCGATCCGACGCCCGCGGCTGACACGCTCGGGGTGTGACTCGCCGTGCCACCGCCGTCGTCTGCCCGTCCCTCCTGCTCGCGGTGACCCTGCTCGCCGGGTGCGGTGAGGGCAGGCAGAGCGGGACGACGTCCAGCTCCCCGGCCGCCGCCTCGTCGTCCGCGGCGGCCGCCACGGACACGACCGCTCCCGAGGAGACGACCGGTGGGACGACGGACGACGGTCCCCCCGGGGACGAGCCCCCGTTCCCCGCGACCACCGATCCGGACACCCAGGACCCGTCCGCCGACTCGAGCGGGACGGTGAGCGAGATCCGGACCGGCCGCCAGGACGGCTACGACCGCGTGGTCCTCGAGGTCGGCGGCACCGGCACCCCCGGGTGGGACGTGCGCTACGTCGACGAGGCCGGCTCCCAGGGCAGCGGCGACCCCGTCGAGGTGGCGGGCGAGGCGGTCCTCCAGGTCACCCTGACCGGCATGGGGTACCCCTACGACACCGGCGTCGACGAGTGGGCCGGTCCGGACCCGCTGCCCGGCAGCGGCACCGAGGTCGTCACCGAGGTCGCGTGGGACGCCACCTTCGAGGGCACCTCGGTCGCCTTCATCGGGACGACGGCGCAGGTGCCCTTCCGGGTCTACGCGCTGCAGGACCCCACCCGCGTGGTCGTCGACCTCCGCGACGCGAGCTGAGGCCGTCAGCCGAGCGAGGCGGTGAGCTCCACCGAGTCGGACTCGACGGTGGTGCACTCCAGCGTCAGCGGGCCGGCGGTCACGGTCTCGCCCTGGGCGCAGGAGACGCTGCTGTTGCCGACGCTCAGCGTGGCCCGGCCGTCCTCGACCCCGCCGAAGGCGAGGTTGGTGCCGAGGACCTCCACCTCGGAGCCGCTCCCGGAGAGCGTGACCGAGCACGAGGAGCCGCTGCAGGAGAAGTTCTCCGAGCTGAACGTGCAGCCACCGAGGGACAGCAGGGCCAGCCCTCCGGCCAGGGCACCGGAGGCGAGTCGGGCGGCGCGGGTCGGGGTCGTCGCGGACATGGGGGAAGCGTAGGTCGGGGGCGTCAGCCGGTCGGGGAGGCGGGCGGGGCCGTGGGGGTGCCGTCCGGCGCGTCGGTCCCGTCCTCGCCGGTCCCGCCCTCCTCGGACGCCGGCGGGACCACCACGCGCTCGATGGTCACCTCCGTCTCCCCGAGCCCGCCCAGGGTGATCTCGTCGTAGGCGGTCAGCGTCCCGGTCGACGGGTCGAGGTAGAGGACGGTGCAGGTCAGCGGCTCGGGGTACTCGCCCTGCAGCGCGCGCAACCCCGCGCCGCCGGTCGAGCCCTGCACCATGAGCAGGGTCCCGTCGTCCAGCTCGCCGACCTCGCGCTCGTGCGTGTGCCCGGCCAGGACCAGCGGGACGACGCCGTCCAGCGGCGGCGCCTGCTTCGGGTCGTGCACCATCGCGATCGCCGGGGGCTCCGGCAGTCCCTCGGCGACCTCGGCGAGGTCCTCGCCGGTCTGCTCGAGGGACTCGGTGTCGCCGGTCGCGTCCTGGTCAGGGGTGAACCGCGGGTCCGGCGCGCCGACGACCTCGATGCCGGCGACGGTGACCGCGGAGTCGTCCAGCACGGTCGCGTTGGGCTGCGCCGCGATGAGGCCCGCTGTGACGGCGGAGTCGTGGTTGCCGCGGATGAACACGTACGGCACGTCCAGCGTGCCGACGGCGGTGATGAGGCTGTTCTCCGGCTCGCTGCCCCAGTCGGTGACGTCCCCGGTGTCGAGGACGCCGTCGACGCCGAATTGCGCCACCACCTGCCGCACCAGGTCGAAGCCGGCCGGGTTGAGGTGCAGGTCCGAGATGTGCATCAGGGCGACCGTGTCGTCCCCGTCGCCGGGCGGGGGAAGCGCCGACAGCGTCGAGTAGAGCGTGCCGACGTTGGAGACCAGGTCCTCGAGGGACGCGCGGTAGGCGTCGAAGCGGGCCACGATGTCCTGCGCGCTGCCGATCAGGCTGTTCGCGTTGACCAGCAGGCCCGTGTACGTGGGCTGCGACAGGGCCTCGGGCCGCCAGGTCGCCGCGGCCAGCCCGCCGGTGCCGGCCACCAGCGCGGCGGACAGCCCCGCCGCCAGGAGCACCTCGCGGCGCCGGCGGAGCAGCAGCAGGGACGCCGCGGTCGCACCGGCCACCGCGGCCACGGCGGTCAGGGCGGCCACCCGCTCGACGGCGTCCCGCAGGTCGGCGCTGACCTGGTCCACCACGCCGTCCAGCCGGGCCGGGTCGGTGGCCAGCGCCGAGGCGCGGATCTCGTCGACCCGGCTCAGCTGGATCTCGAGCCGGAGCGGGCCGTCGTAGGCGTCCACCTGCAGCGCGCCCAGCGGCGGGATGTCGAGGTCGGCACCACCCCCGAACGGGCGGAAGGCCAGCGTGGCGTCGAACGGGCCGATGGGCGCGCTGACCCGGCCCAGCAGCAGGATGCCGAGCCACGCGCCGGCGAGGACGACGACTGCCCGCAGTGCCCAGCGGCCGGCGCCCCGCAGCAGCCGGGAGCGGGCAGACGGGCCGGGAGGGGTCGGCTCGCTCACCCCGACCAGGCTAGTGAGCCGTGCGCCCGGGGTCGGTCAGGCGGTCTCGGCGGCGGGCGCGCGGAAGATCCAGCGCAGGGCCACGAACCGCATGAGGCCGATCAGCGCGGTGACCGTGGCGACCAGGGCGACCTGGACCAGCACAGCCACGTCACCGGCGGTGGAGTCGAGGACCCCGAGCGCGGCGCTGGTGGCCAGCAGGCCCAGGACCGTCACGCCGCCGGCCTCCCACTGCGCGGTGAACCAGTGCACCCGCTCGCCCGCGCGGAAGGTGGCCCGCCGGTGCAGCTCGTTGGCCAGGGCCGTGGACGCCGCCGTCGCCATCAGGTGCGCCGGCAGGTACCCGAGCCACTCCAGCGCCACGAAGAGGGCGGCGTAGACCAGCGTCGTCGCGCCACCGACCAGGACGAACCGCGCGAACTGGCCGAACGTGTCCTCCGCGCGGACGCGCGCCACGACGCCGTCCACCGCCTCACCCAGGGCCGGGCGGCGGCAGAGCAGAGACGGGCAGGTCACGACGGTCCTCTCGATGACGGGCACAAAGTCCTTTGTGCAGCCTCTACCTGGGCATCGGCTGTACACCACCCGTTATTCCCCTGAGGTGAGACGAATTCGTTGTGGGTCGCGTCACGACGCGGTCTCCCGTCGGACGCCCAGGGGTGCTCGAAGGCGCGGCGGTCACGCTCGGTCCGTGCACGGCGACGGTCGCGACCCGGCCCGTTCCCTCCTCACGGCCGCGGTGACGGCGTCGGTGGCGCTGGTGGCCGCGGCTGCGCCGTCCCCCGGCCCTGGGGGCCGCCGTCGTCGTCGGGACGGCGGTCGAGCTGCTGCAGTGGGCCCTGCCGCTGGGGCGGGTGGTGTCACCGCTGGACGCCGCGCTCAACCCAGCCGGAGCCGTGGCCGCCGGGCCGGCGGTCGCCGCACCGACCCAGAGGAGTCGGCCGGGCGCGGTCGGCATCGTCCCCGGTCGACGCGGGTAAGGGCCGCCCATGAGCCTCATGGGGATCCTCGACCGGGTCGCAGACGTGACGACCTTCGACAAGGCGATCGAGCCGGCCCGGCGAGCCGTGCAGTCCGCGCTCAAGCCGCAGGCGCTCAAGGACTTCCTGCACGGCACCTGGCTCGGTCACCCGCTGCACCCGGTGCTGGTGCAGGTCCCCGTGGGCAGCTGGACGTCGGCGGGGCTGCTGGACGCGATCCCGCCGCTGCGGCCGGCGGCGACGGTGCTCATCGGGACGGGCGTGGCCGCCGCCGTCCCCGCGGCACTGTCCGGCGCGGCGGACTGGTCGGAGCAGGGCTCCGGCGTCCGCCGCCTCGGCGTGCTGCACGCCGTGTCCAACACGGTGGCCCTCGGGTTCTACGTCGGCTCGCTGGTCGTCCGCGCACGCGGCCGCGGCGGCCTCGGCCGCGCGCTGTCCTACACCGGCCTCGGCATCGCGACCGCGTCGGCGGCGATCGGTGGACACATGTCCTACGCGCAGTCCTCCGGCGCCTCGCACGCCGCGACCGCGGCCCGGGCGCTGTCGACCGACTGGATCGACCTCGGCCCGCTCGACGACCTGCCCGAGGGGCGTCCCGCGCTGCGCACCGGCAAGGGCACGAGCGCGGACGTGCCGCTGGTCGCCGTCCGGCGGGGGGCGCGGGTGGACGCGTTCGTGGGCGTCTGCTCCCACCTGTCCGGGCCGCTGTACGAGGGGTCGCTCGAGGAGGTGCACGGTGCGGAGTGCCTGGTCTGCCCCTGGCACGGCTCGGCGTTCGACCTGGAGGACGGCCACCCGCGGCGCGGCCCCGCCGCCAACCCGCAGGAGAAGCTGGAGATCCGGATGGAGGCCGGCCACGTGATGGCCCGCCTGCCCGGCCACCAGCGGTAGATCTGCCGTCCTACGCTGCGGCGCCATGAGACGGGCGGCCGTGGCGGGGCTCGCCGTCCTCTGCGCGGCCTGCACGGGGAGTCCGGTCTCCCCGTCCGGCTCGGCCGGGACGACGTCCGCGGCGCCGACCGTCCCGGCCGTCCCCGGCATCGCGGCCGAGGTGGTGCGGCTGCGCACCGACGTCGTCGTCGGCGGGCGGGTGCAGGTGCGGGTGACCGACACGGGCACGGAGCCGTTCACCGTGACCGCCGTCGCGCTGGACTCGCCGGGGTTCGCGCCGCTGCCGCCGACCGCGCTCACCGCGGAGTTCGCACCCGGTCGGGTGATCGACCTGCCCACGCCCTACGGCACCCCGGACTGCTCGGCCGACCCGGCTCCGGTCGCGGCGCGGCTCACGGTCGTCCGGGCGGGTGGAGCCGCGGAGGACGTGCGGGTGCCGCTGGCCGGCGACGACCTGGACGTCGTCCACCGCGAGGAGTGCGCCGTCGCCGCGGTGCGGGCCGTCGCCGACGTCGCCCTGACCGCGGTGACCGGTGCGGAGGAGGAGGCCACCGGCACCGTCGTCCTGACCCGGCGCGGGGACGACGACCGGGCGGTGAGCGTCACCGACGTCCGGCGCAGCGTGCTGTTCGACGTCGCCCTGGAGGGCCTGCCGCTCGAGCTCGCGCCCGGGCAGGGCGAGGTGTCGGCGGAGGTGACGTTCGCGCCGGCGACGTGCGAGCCGCACGTGCTGGCCGAGACCAAGCAGCCGTTCCTCTTCCCCCTGCAGGTGGCGGTGGGGGACGACGCCGCGGTGCCCGTGCCGCTCCCGGTGGACGAGGCGCAGCAGGGCCTGCTCTGGGAGCTCGTGCGGCGGGTCTGCGGCTGAGGTGAGTCCGGCCCGGCCGTCCCGGGGGGAACGGGACGACCGGGCCGGGGCCTGGGTGCCGGGGAGCGAGCGCTCGACCCCGACGGATGTGACGCTAAGTGACGGATGCCGGAGGAACCCATCCCCTGAGCGGGTGAAACGCCGTGAGGAACCCCACGGATCGTGAGGTCCCGGATCGGGACGTTCCTGATCGGGCGGTCTACTGCCGGGCCGAGCCGTCGTCGGGGTCGGTGAACAGCCGGCAGTGGGGGCACTGCTGGTGGGGTGGGAGATCGCGCCAGCCCAGGCCGTCGACCGGGCGGAGGTCCGACGGGCCGATGGCCTCGCACAGCGACGAGCCGTCCCCGTCGATCGCGTGGACCGTGCCGGGGCCGGGCAGCGCACCGTGCAGGGTCCCGGCCTGCAGGGCGGCGGGGCCGACGGCGTCCGCGGGAGCGTCGGGCGGTGTCCCGGCCCGCAGCCGGACGGTGAAACCCTCGACGTCGGTGACCAGGCCGACCTCGACGCCGGTGAGCTGGGAGGCGAGCCACAGCCCGAGCCCGGCGCCCGCCGAGCCCTCGGGGACGGGGACGAGACCGATCAGGGGGTCAGCGGGGCCTGGGCCGGTGTCGTGCACGCGCACGACGGCGCGGTGCGGCGCCGTCCAGACCCTGACCCCGATCGGCGGGCGACCGTAGGACTGCGCGTTGACCACGGCCTCGGACAGCGCGAACAGCAGCTCGTCGACCTCGGCGGGACCGAGGTGGTCCCGCACGGCCTCGGCGACGCGGCGCCGGGTCTGCTTCAGCGAGGCGTCGCCCAGGCAGACGCTCGGCGCGGTCGACTCCAGCGGGTCCGCGGCCGGGGGCAGGCCGTGGAAGTCGGGGACGTCCTGGTACCGGGTGCTGGCGACGGCGCCCCCGTCGGGCGTGACGAGCCGGCGGTGGCTGCGCACCACGACGTCGCGGACGTCGTCCGGCACGGTCACAGCGTCGTACAGGCACCGGCTCCACACCGGGTGGTCTCGCCAGACGACGTTGACGGCGGACTCGTAGCGGTCCCAGCCGGCGAACCGGCCGCCGTTGCCCTCGTGCGGGACGTCGCCGGCGATGCGGATCTGCTCGGCGCCGGCCGCCTCGAGCCGCTCGAACTGCTGCCGGTACGCCTCGATGGCCCGCGCCGGAGTGGCGTAGACGGCCGACTCGCCGAGGGGGACCAACCGGTCCGACGAGGGCAGCACCGCCCGCAGCAGGTCGCTCTTGCGGCGGTCGTACGCCAGCACGACAGGCTCGCCGGCGCTGATCCCCTCCAGCACGAAGGGCACGACCAGGGCCAGGAACTCCGCGTCCGAGGAGTAGAACCCGGCCTCGTGGAAGTTCCCCACGTGCCCGCACGCGGCACCCGTCCTCATGGCTGCGCTCCCCCCTCGGCCAGGTGCAGGTCACCCGCTGCCAGCAGCTCCACCAGCCGGGTCGTGAACGGCGGAGCCGAGCGCAGCGACAGCTCCACCCCGTGGGCCCGGGCGTGGGCGCTGAGCGTCCGCAGCAGTCGGTGGTCGACGTACTCGACGTCGGCCATGTCGATGACACAGGCCCCGTCGTCGACCCCCGCCCGGATGCGGGTGAGGAGCCGCCGGAGCACCGGGACACTGCTCGGGTCCCACTGCCCACCGAGGCCGATCGCGCCGTCCGCACGGCCGGAGACCGTGAAGCCCGGTCCTCCCACGGAGCCGGTGCCGTGCAGCGATGCCAGCTCGCTCACCGTGTCGGGCCCCAGGTCATCCCGGTAGCCGCACAGCGCCGACAGCGGATGGCTGGCGATGTAGCGGTCGGCCAGGAACTCGTACCGGACCAGCGCGTCCAGGTGCGCCGGGGTGCCGACCAGCTCCGTGCCGTCCGCGCCGACCCGCAGTCCGCGGTACCCGTCGGCCAGCGCCTGCTCGGTCGCTTCCGCGTAGCGGTCGACCACCCGGTCGGCATCGACAGGGACGGCGTCCCCGTACACGTCCTGGCGCGACGAGATCCGGACCGAGCCGTCGTCCAGCCGCCGATCGAGGTCGGGCAGCCCGGCGAGGTCCGCCCGCGCCTCCTCCGCCGTCCCGGAGCCGGCGTACGCGACGCGGCAGCCCGCCCGCAGCCCCTCGGCGAAGAAGGCCACCAGACGGCGGTGGAAGGTCCCGACGTCGTCGTACAGGCAGCACTCATGGCCCCGTGCAGAACGGCTCGCGGCGGAGCCCGCGCTGACGTGCGCGCGCACAGGCCCCCGGTACCCCTGCTCCAGGGATCCATCCCACGATCGTCCGTAATTCCGGCGTTGCTCTCCGGAACGCCGTGCCGCCGAGTTCGGGCCTGTGGTGGACGACGTGCTGGCGCCGGTCCGGGATGCTGCTGACCGTTGTGGTCAGCACCAGCACCCGAAGCCTGCTCAGCCCCGCGCGACCGCGGCCACCGGCTGGGCCTGCGGGTCCTCGCCGAGGGCGTGGAGGCCGCGCCTGTGCTCGCCGAGCTGATCACGCTGGGATGCGACGGCGCCCAAGCCTCGGACACCAGCCCCGCCGTGTCCGCCGATGCACTGGAACGCCTGCTCATCTCCCCGGACCTCGCCAGGCCACTGCGCCGGTCCGACCGGCTCCGGGGTGTGGTGACCGCATCAGCGGACCGATCGCCGCGTTCGCGGTCGCCCGGGTCGGCCGCCACGCCGGCGGGGCCGGACGACGGGACTCCGCCCGCTCGCTGCGGAAGCGCCACACCCCGGCGGTAGCCTCGCAGCGGGCCGCAGACAGCCTCGGATGACTCATGCGTTGTCTCGTGGGTTCCTGCGCCTACCGGGCCTCTAGCTCAACTGGCAGAGCAGCGGACTTTTAATCCGCGGGTTGTGGGTTCGATCCCCACGGGGCCCACCGCGCTGACCTGCATATTCGTCTGAACGACCGGCCTCCCGGGTGCCTTCGGTGGTCGCTGTGGTCGCAGTGTGGTCTCCGGCTGCCGCCGCGGCGGTCTCGAAGGCCTGCTCGAGCGCGGCCGCCATGGCGTCCGACGCCACCCGGGCGGTGTCCTCCGACAGGTGGCCGTAGGTGTCGACGGTGATGCCGATCGAGGAGTGCCGCAGCATCTTCGACACGATCGCCATGGGCACGCCGGCGGCGAGCATCAGCGACGCCGCACCGTGCCGGAGGTCGTGCAGCCGGACCTGGCGCAGCCCGGCCGCCTGGGTCAGCGCGACGAAGCGGCGCGTCACGTACTCCGGCCGCAGCGGGGCGCCGTTCTCGCGGGCGAACACGAGGTCGTGCTCCTCGTAGCCGTCGCCCCAGCCCTGCCGGTCGATGTCCTGCCCGAGCCGCACCTGCAGCAGGGCCTGCACCGCCCGCTCGGTCAGCGGCACCGTCGCCTCCGACGATCGGGTCTTCGGCGTGGAGAACTGCAGCCGGCCGCCGACGTCGACGACGGTCTGCCGAATCCGCGCCGTGCGATTGGCCAGGTCCAGGTCCGACCACCGCAAGCCCAGGGCCTCACCGCGGCGCAGCCCGCACGCGGCGATCACCTCGAACAGCGGGCCGAGCCGGTCGGTCTCGACGTGCCGCAGAAACGCCGCCAGCTCCGCGGCCGACCACGGGTGCACCTCGGGCCGGGTTCCGCTGGGCGGGGTGACGTTGCTGGCCACGTTGAACGGCAGCCGCCGCGTCTTCACCCCGTAGGTGAGCGCCGACCGCAGGGTCGCGTGGATGCGCCGGACGGTCACCGGGCCGCGGCCGGCGGCGGCGTCGGCCAGCAGCTGCTCGACGTGCTCGGCGCGCAGCCGCTCGATCGCCACGTGCCCGATCGCCGGGACGATGACGTTCTCCACGTGCGCCCGGTAGGAGCGCAGCGTGGTCGGCTTCGCCTCGCCGCCCTTCACCTGCAGCCACCGCGGCAGGAAGCTGGCGACGGTCTCGCGGTCGTCGACGCGGATGCCCTGGGCGGTGCGGTCGGCGACGTCGGCGAGGGCCCGGTTGGCCGCGGCCTTCGTCGGGAAGCCGCCGCGGCGCATCGTGCGGCGCTTGCCGGTGTCGGCGGGCATGTCCACGGCGTAATACCAGGTGCCGTGCTTGCCGTCGGTGGCCAGCCGCGGGCAGGACTGGCCCAGCTGCTTCCCGGCTTCATCCCGGCACGAGCACCGGCGGTAGACGCGGCCGCGTCGGTCGACGCTCACGCCGTCTCCCCCGTCGTCGGCCGCGGCACGTTCAGCCGATCCATGTCGGCGAGGATGTGGGCGCCAAGCTCCGGAAGGATCAGCCCCTCCTCAGCCATCTTCGTGAGCCGCTCGGAGATCTCCTCGAGCACCTTCCGCTGGAGCGACGTGATCGCTCTCGCTCCCGTTGCTGCACCCGCTCCACCTGCTCGAGCAGGGTCGGGTCGTCGATTCGACGGTGCGTGCTGGCCCTGGCCAGCTCTTCGTGCAGCTCGTTGAACTCGTCGATCTTCGCCCATACCTCGCGCCAGGAGAACAGGGGCGAGCTGGCCTCCGACCAGGCCGCCGAGTCCCGCACGCCGCCACCCGGAACCGGGGGCGGCATCTCTCCGAGCAACCAGCGCAACGCCTGCTCGGTGCCGACGGTCACGTTCCGCGCGATCTCCGCCTGTGGCTGCCCCACGAACCCCACGAGCATCGTCACCGGCGGAACCCCGAGGACGTAGGCCAGGACCAGCCACTCATCGACGCCGATCCGCTGGCGTCGCCCGCGCTCGATGTTGGCGATCGCCGATCGATCGAGGGACGGCATCCCCGCCGCCGCGCAGCGGTCGGCCACCTCCTGGGCGGACCACCCGCGGTGCTTCCGCGCCCTGCGGACCGCCGCTGCGACCATTTCGGTCACCGACTGTGTTTGCGACACTCCTGTCGCGGGACGCGCTCGACGCGGACCCCAACACCCTGATCTTCGAGCGCCGCCGCGGCACCGTCCGGGTTCACGGCCTGCGCGTCCCCAGCCTCTTCAACCGCTATGGGGTCGAGCGCCGGCGGTGGGACCACCTGGAGAAGTGCTGGACGGCCCCGATCGGCTACGTCCCGGCGCTGCTCGAGCGGGCGGAGAAGGACCGGCGGAACGTCATGATCGAGCAGGTGTACGAGTGACCCGCCCGCCGGTGCACACCGCCGAGGAGGCGTTCGTCGCCGCCCTCATGGCGCTCGACCACCCCCGGGCCCGCCGGAACCTCGACCTCCTCCGGCCCGACGACTTCGCCAGCTACGCTGTCCGGCTGGTCCACCAGCTCGTCGAGCAGCTGTGCGACGCCGGCGTGAGCCCTGACCCGTCCGCCGTCCTGGCCCTCGCCATGAGCGAGGAGCACGTCCGCGGCGAGCACCAGATCAAGACCTTCGCCGGCATCCTCATGCGGCTTATCGACCACCGCGCCGGCAACAACCCGGCCTCCGTGCGCTGGTACGCCGCCCAAGCCCTCGAGCAGACGTGGCGCCGCCGCACGGTCGAGATGGCCACCCGCCTCGCCCAGGTCGCCGGCCACGCCGACCCCGACGAGCTCGACCGGCTCACCCACGCCGAACAGGCCGCCGTCGACGCCGTCCGCGACCGGCACCGGGCCCTCACCCAACCGAGAGGACTGGTCGTCGCAGCATGACCGCCGCCCCCCTCGAAGCCTGGTGGCCGCCCCAGCCGCCCGACGACCCGTGGCCGCCCAAGCCGCCGGCCCCCCAGATGCCTGCGCGAGGCGCCTCGGCCGACTCCAAGGCAGATGCAGCCGAGGAGAAGACCCGACTATGCGCCGGCGGCACCGTCATCCTCGACGCCCCCGACACTGTCCCCGCCGTCTGGGGCGACGGTGACGACGTCCTCTGGGCGCGCGGCGAAGCCCTCATGCTCGTCGGCGGCCCCGGCGTCGGGAAGACCACCGTCGCGGGCCAGCTTGTCCGCGGCCGCCTCGGCCTCGCCGCCGACGTTCTCGGCCTGCCCGTGCGCCCTGGCCGCCGCCGCGTGCTGTATCTCGCCATGGACCGGCCGCAGCAGATTGCCCGTGGGCTGCGCAGGCTCTTCACCGCCGAAGAGCGGCACCAACTCGACGAGCGACTGTCCGTCTGGGTCGGCCCCCCACCGGCCGACCTGGCCCAGTCCACGGACACCCTGCTGGACCTCGCCCGAGCCGCCAACGCCGACACCGTCGTCATCGACTCCCTCAAGGACGCCGCACTCGGGCTCACCGTCACCCAGGCCGCCTCCCTCCACAACGTCACGTACCCGCCGGCCAATTCGGCGATCCAGCGGCTCCAGAAGCTCGGATTCGTCGAGGAGATGACGGGGCGCTCCTACGGCCGGGTGTACGCCTGCCCGGATGTTATGCGGGCCGTCGAACAGGAGCTGCCGCACGCCGCGTGATCTGGCGCCGCTGCCTGGCCGTGCCGCGCCTCCGCGCTTGTGGCACGGTCAGGTGGTGCCGACTCCCGACCTCTTCGACTTTGACCCGGGTCGACTGGCCGACTACGACCCGGCTCGCGTCCGGAAGGCTCTGCGCGAGCACTCCGCGATCTACGTCAACCATCTGGGCGTGGCCCAGTGGCTTCAGGGGTGGGCGGAGCGGCTTGAGGAGCGCGCCGAGACTCGCGACGAGGACTCCGACTTTTCCAAGGCCCTGCGCGAGGTCGCCGCCCACTTACGCTAGGCCGACTTCGTGCCCGACGGCCCGCTGATGCAGGAGCACGACCTGGACGTCGAGCGTCGTCTGCAGGAGGAGCACCTCAGGCAGGGACAGTGACGCTGGCCCGTCGCTGATGACGAAGAGGATCAGGACGCCCTGTGGCGGGGGCTCGGCGCCCGCCAGACGGCTCACAACGCAGGCGCGAGCGCGCACCGCGAGACGAGCACTTCTAGCCGATGCGCACTTCATCCCGTGCGGGTCCGGGCCATCGACAACGACGAGGGCAACAAGTTGCTGCCCATCGTGCCCCGCGGCAGCGGATCGGTGGTGACCTGGCGAAGGGCGCAGATGGTGCTGTTGTCGCCCACGGCACGGCCGTCCCCGGAGGTCGCGTCGGTGACCTTCACCAGCCCCGACTGGGTCACGGACGTGATCCACAACTTGCAGGAGACCGAGATGCGACTGGGGCGTGTTGATCGCCAATCGAGCGGATGGGATTTTCGCTACCTCTACCGGAGCGAACGTGGCTCTCGGTGCACCGGTCGCTGTTACCGCAGCCGATTCCACCCTCCCGACAGGGTCACCCCACGAGGCAGCGCGAGCTGAGCATGGCGCCGGCTACGGTCACCCGCTCGTCTGGCCGCAGCCGTTCCAGCGTCGCCACGCCGCCCTTCGACGGCCGCGCGTCCATCACGATCAACGCCAGCGCCGGGCGCTCCGGCCGCAGCTCGGCCGCGGCGCAGGTCAACACGAACTCGATCGCGGCGGCGGCTGGCGGCTGGCCGGCGCGGGGATCGACGGCGAGCGCCAGCCGCAGCCGGGCGAGCTCGACCATTGTGGCCAGGAAGGACTCCGTCGATTCGAACCGCCGCGGTCCGGCCGCGAGCAGGAAGCCGAACGCCTCCGCCGCCGCATCCTGCAGCCTGTGCCACGCCGTGGCGTCGATCGCCCTGAGGTCGACGCCCGCTTCCAGCCGCGGCGGCCACGCGGAGGGCCGTTCGTCGGGCCGCATCGCCCGCGAGAGCTCCTCAACGATGCGCTCGGCCAGCTCGGGCGGCGGGCACCATGCTGCGCCGTCGCTGATCGTGATCACTTCGGGAACCAGACCACGGGTGCCTTGGGGTCGCCGCGCCGCTGGACCAGTCGGTCCACCATGGCGCGAACCTGCCGGGCCTGCGCAGCGTTGACACCGGTGAGGTCTAGGAAGGTCCGGTCGACCGCGGTCTTTTCGTACAGGTGCTTGACGAGCGACTTCTCGAAGCGTGCCCAATCGGCGGCCGTGTTGAGCCAGGTGGCAAGCGGGCGCATCGCGTCGTAGGTGTGGCCGCTGCGCGGGTGCCAGAAGTCGCCCTCCTTGTGCAGCCGCTCCCCCGTGGCCTTGTCGAGCACGATCACCTGCTCCTGCAGCAGGTCTTCGAGGTGCAGCCCGGCCTCGCCCTCGTTGGCGCGCGGTCGCTTACCCCCGCCCGGGTCCTGGCTGAGCGCAGTGCGCCGCCGGCCGCGCATCCGCTCCTCGAGGGCGACGAGGTCCTGCAGCGCCTTCTCGACGGCGACGTCGTCGCGGCGCGCGATGGCCGGCTCCAGCTCGTCATGGATTTGTTGCAGTTCAGCCTTCGCCGTCCCGCCGGCCTTGGCATCCAGCTCGAGTTCGCCGGCGTAGCGCCGCGCCGCGTCGTCGCAGACCGCGCTGCAGACCACCAGCCGTCCGCTCTCGGTCACCTTGACGGTGTGCTGGCCGTCCTTCGTCTTGGCCGACTTCAGCACGCCGGGCTCGGAACTCCACTTGCCGGGCTCGTGCCTGCGCGCCTTGCCCGCCTTCTTCCCCGCTTGCCGGGCCTCCTCGGCCGCCTTGCGGACCGCAGGGTTGGAGCGGACCACTGGCTCGTGCGCGATGTCGTCAAGGCTGTCGAGCCTGGTCCCGTTCCGATACTTCCGATAACCGGTGAGCGCCCCCTTGGCGGCGGCCGTGACGAGGGTGAACATCAGGCCGACGACCGTGTCCTCCGCGCCCTGCAAGCCCTCCGCAGCGGCGTAGAGCTGTTCAAAAGTGCTGGCGTCGGTCGCCGCATCGAAGAAGCCGCCGAAGATGAAGATGCCCTCGACGATGTCTCGGCCGGCGATCGCCAGGAGGATCGCGTCGACGACAAGGTTGGCGAACGGGATTGCTTGGATCGCTATGAGGAACGCGATGAACCCCACGATCTGCAGCAGAGTCTCGAGGGTAAGCAGCTGCTTCAACCGGCCGCCGACCTTGCCGCCCAGGTCGTAAAGCCAGAACCCCTCGATGATCCTCTCGTGCCAGGCAAGGTCCTTCACCCACGCGTCGAGTCGGGTCCGGAGGGCCCCGTTGACGTCGGTGAGGAAGCCGACGGTGGACCCCGCCTCGTTGCCGGTAGCCCAGCGCAAGTCGGCCACCAGATTGCCCTGGTAGGCCGCGATCGGGACGCCCGGCGCGGCCTTGGCCGCGAACGTGGTCGCAAAGCGGCTCATCGTGGCGGCAACCTCGGCGTAGGAGGCGGCGAGGTGCCAGTCGGCCAGCGGCGAGCTCAGGTTTCCCAACCCCGCCGCGGTCCCGCGAACGGTCTTGTCGACCTCCCGGGCGCCGACCAGCACGTCGAGCTGGTCGACGACGACGTCGGCCGAGCCCGAGTGCCGCTGGCGAAGCGCGAGCGGCGAGTACGGCTGCAGCTCGACGTCCCACCGGGTCCGGCGCACCTGGCGTTCGAGGTCGGCCCACGTCTTCTTCATCCGGACGTAGTCGGGGATGAGCTGTTGAGGGGACCGCGCGGCGAGGGCGTCCACGGCGGCGGCGTACTTGTCGGTGTGCTCCTTGCCCCGCTTGCCCATTTCGGCGACCACACGTTGGTACAGCGCCAACGTCGCGGCCCGGAACAGGTCCGGCTTCGCCAGCAGCGTCGGGGTGACCTCCTCGCCCCCGATGCGCCCGGCCCTGAGGTCCTCCGACTGCAGGAAGGCCAAGGTGTCCTTCTCCGACTTCGCCGCCGCGCTGGCTCGCGCGACCAGGGCCGTGACGTCCTTATCCGAGCGGTTCCAGGGTCGCCCGCCGGACTGCAACGACGCCATCCCGGCCTCGTGGAGCCGTTCCAGCATGAGGACCTCGCGCTCGACGACGGTGAGCACGGCCTGCAGAGGCTCGGCCTGGCTGGGGTCGTTGCGCGCGGTGACGAGGTCGGTGCCGATGGCGTCCTTGTCGTCCTGCAGGTCGGCGAGCCGCTCCTGGATCGCCTCTTCCCCCGGGTAGTTCTGGTCCGGGGAAGGCTCGGCTTGCAACACGAGCCGGCTGACTACCGCCGCGTTCCCCACCTGCTGTTGCAGGCGCAGGACCGCCGCACGGTCGGTGGCATGGGGGATCCGGCCCGTCCCCGGCGCGACGCGGCCAGCGCCCGAGGCTTGGCGGGGGGGAGCGGGCCGGGGCGCGCGACCCGCCCGTTCCGCAGGAGTTCTCATGGGACCGGTGCCACGGTAGGCCGGGCAGGGTGCCGCGGCCACGTCCGAGGCGCCAGCCCTAGGGCCAGCGGAGGCTGCCTCTTCGGGCAGCGCCAGCGCAGCAGCGACGTGCTTTTGCGGCAGCTTGCTTGGCTAGGTCGCCTGCTGCCGGGCGGGGCGGTGACCTGTTGACCCGCAGGATCTTGGAGACCGTCGTGACGGGACAGCCGCAAGCGCCCGTGGGACTAATGAGTGGTCGCGATGTGGTCGCGGACTGCACGCTGTCACGCAGCGGGCGACGGCACTCAACAGCACTCAACAGCACTGAGTTCTGCACTGACCAGCGAAGATGTCAACGAACGTCACCGCCCGGCACGCCCGGGTTGGGACTTTTAATCCGCGGGTTGTGGGTTCGATCCCCACGGGGCCCACCCCACCATGCCGTCGGCCTGCAGGTTCGGCTCAAGTCGCTCACGTGCTCCTGGGCCGCGGCACGCCGATCCCCTCTCGTGATGGCCGCTCCTGACGCGCTGAGTGAACGCTGGATCGCCCGGAGCGGCCCACTGACGGACGCCGTGTCCAGCCGGCCACAACGGTCCTCGAACGGTCGCCGCGCCGGGCGGCGGGAATGCGCTCCGCCGGCCGGGACTTGGCGCTGCGCGCACCGCCTGCCGACGGAACTCGCCGCCGCGGGCTCTACTCGACCGATTGACCAGGAGGGACACGTGACCACCCCGGAGCAGTTGCAGCGCAACAAGGACACCGTGCAGGCCTTCTACGACCTGATGTTCAACCAGTGCCGCCCGGCCGAGGCCCTGGAGCGCTACGCCGGCGACACCTACACCCAGCACAACCCGCACGTCGGCGACGGCAAGGCCGCGTTCGTCGACTACTTCGAGCGGATGGCCAGCGACTACCCCGGCAAGAAGGTGCGCTTCGTGCGCGCGATCGCCGAGAACGACCTCGTCGTCCTGCACTGTCACCAGACCTGGCCGGGCGACCACGACTACGCCGGCATCGACATCTTCCGCCTCGACGGCAACGGCAGGGTCGTCGAACACTGGGACGTCCTGCAGGTCGTCCCCGACCACTCCGCCAACGAGAACGGGATGTTCTGACCATGTGAGCGGCCCACTCGGGGACACGTGCAGTGGCGTGCGAGCTCGACAGTGCATTCCCGCGTCTCGGCGAGGCGGCGGCGCAGGTCGGCCAGCGCCTCCTCCGTGGTCGGCGCCTGGAAGTTCTTCCTGGACGACCAGGACTGGTTCAACCGTTGGGCGCACCGCTTCGGAGAAGCGGCAACCCACGCTCTCGCTGAGGAACTGCGCCGCTTGCCGTGGCGCGCGCGGCACGACTGAGGGGCTCCACCGGCAGCGTGCCGGCGGGACGGCGTGACGACGCGGCCCGACGCCACCTCCGACCCGCCGGCAGGGGTCCGGGTCCGGCTCCCCGCCCCCGAGCCGAGACGACGTGCCTCTACACCCCGGGGCGAACGCGACGACCGACGACCCCGGCCCGCCGTCGCAGTCATCCCTGAGTGCGCGACGCAGGAGGAGCGGACTCCGATGGACGGGACCAAGCAGGCCAACTCGTGGGTGACGGGCGGCCTGCCGGCCAGGGCGGATGGGCTCTGACGTGGCGGTGATGGAGAACGTTCGGCCGCTGGGCGCGGAACTGGAGCGCTCGTACCCGGTGTACGTGCGCGGCCGCCTGAAGTTCCGCGTCGAGGAGATCGTCTACGTGGCGTTCTCCCCGGATGAGAGCGTGATGGGCTTCGCGTTCCCCAAGGAAGAGCGGGCGGCGCTGGTCCTGAGCGAGCCGCACGAGTTCCAGATGCCGACCGTGTCGGACTTGCGGTTCAACTGGGTCCACGCCCGGCTTGCTGCCCTGGACCCGACCGAGGCCCGCGAACTCGTCGTCGACGCATGGCGCATGGTCGTCCCCGAGAAGCTCTCCCGCGCCTACGACGTCATCCATCCCGTGGGCCCGGGCTGAAGCCCGTCCCCCGCGCGGGCGGGCGCGCTCCTGCTGGCGGGTGACGCCGCATCGCCACACGGCGTGTTTCGATTGACATTCGATAGGTGTCACCCGAGAGTCGATGCATGTCTCAGACGCAACGGGTGGTCGGCCCGCTCCGGGTCCTGCTCGCGATCGTGTTCGCCGCACTGGTGGGTGCCCAGGTCTGGGCCGCGCCGGGGATGGTGCCGGACCTCGCCGAGCCGTCGCTGGAGCAGTCGTTCATGCGCGCGACGATGCTGACGGTCTCGGTCCTCGGGCTGGTGTGCGTCCAGGTCGTCATCGTGTGCACCTGGAAGCTGCTCACCCTCGTCAGGCACGACCGCATCTTCAGCGAGAGCGCCCTGCCGTGGGTGAACGCGATCGTGGGGGCGATCGCCGTCGGCTGGGTGATGCTCCTGGGCGCGTTCGTCTGCGCCTACTACTTCATCATCGACGAGGTCAGCGACGAGCCGGGGCTGCCCGCGCTGCTGCTGGTGCTGCTGCTCGTCGGCGCCGTGGTGGGCCTGCTCATGGTGGTCATGCGGGCGCTGCTCCGGCAGGCGACGACGCTGCGGACCGACATGGAAGCGGTCATCTGATGCCCATCGTCGTGCGCATCGACGTGGAACTGGCCAGACGCAAGATGAGCGTGGGGGAGTTCGCCGAGCGGGTCGGGCTCACGCCGGCGAACGTGGCGGTCCTGAAGAACGGCCGGGCCAAGGCCGTCCGCTTCAGCACCCTGGAGGCGATGTGCCGGGTGCTCGACTGCCAGCCCGGTGACCTGCTCGAGTGGGTCCCGGAGGACTCCGACGCCCCGCACGAGGCCCGCCGGTGATCGAGGTGCGCGGTCTCACCAAACGCTACGGCGACGTCCTGGCCGTCGACGACCTCAGCTTCGCCGTCGAACCCGGGAAGGTCACCGGCTTCCTCGGGCCGAACGGGGCGGGCAAGTCGACGACGATGCGGATGGTGTTGGGCCTGGACCGGCCGACGTCCGGGGAGGCTCTCGTGAACGGGCGGCCGTTCGCGACGCTCCCCGAACCGCTGCGTGAGGTCGGCGCGCTGCTCGACCCCGGCGCCGTGCACCCCGGCCGCTCCGGACGCAGCCACCTCCGGGTGGCCGCCCGGGCCAACGGCGTCCCCGCGCGCCGGGTGGACGAGGTGATCGAGCAGGTCGGGCTGGAGCGCGCGTCCCGCCGCCGGACCAAGGGCTACTCCCTCGGCATGCGCCAGCGGCTCGGGATCGCCGCCGCGCTGCTCGCCGACCCCCGCGTGCTGCTGTTCGACGAGCCGGTCAACGGGCTGGACCTCGACGGCGTCCGCTGGATCCGCGACCTGCTCCGCCGGCTCGCCGCCGAGGGGCGCACCGTGCTGGTCTCCAGCCACCTGCTCAGCGAGGTCCAGCAGACCGCCGACCGGCTGGTCATCATCGGCCGCGGCCGGCTGATCGCCGACGCGACCACCGAGGAGATCCTGCGCGGGCTCGGCAACGTCCAGGTGCGCGTCCGCAGCTCCCGGACGGAGGACCTGCTGGCCCGGCTCCGGGAACGTGGCCTCTCCGTCCGGCGCGTCGACCCGCAGGAGCTGCTGGTCGAGGGCGCCACCGCCGAGGAGGTGGGCTGGCTCGCCCACGCCGGCTCCGTTCCGCTGCACCACCTCTCCGAGGTGGCCCAGTCCCTCGAGGCGGCCTACATCGAGCTGACCAGCGGCAGCGTGGAGCACCACAGCCGCGGTCCCGAGCCCGTGCGGACGACGACGGAGGGCGTGCGGTGACGGCTCCGACCCGTGCGGCGGACGACGTGTCCGCCGCCCGCGTGTTCGCCCGCGCCTGCGCGGCCGAGTGGACCCGCCTCTGGACCGTGCAGGCCAGCTGGTGGTACCTGGCCGTGGCCGCCGTCGCGGTGGTCGGCATCGGGGTCATCGGCGGCCTCGACGCGACCGGGGACGGCGGTCCTGCGCCGGGGACCCCGGCCTGGGTGGTCGCGGCCGTCGCCGCCGTGCCGGCGCAGTTCGCCCTGCTCGCACTCACCGTCAGCGCGGTCACGGCCGACTACGCCACCGGCGGGATCGTCCCGACGCTGCAGTGGACGCCGCGCCGCGGGGTGCTCTACCTCGCCCGCGGGAGCGTGGTCGTGGGCACCGCCACGGGCGTCGGGGTGCTGCTGGCCGCGGCCTGCGCTGCCGCCGCCGCCCTCGTGGCCCGGCCGACACTGACCCTGCTCGTCGGCGAGGGGCTCGACGTGCTCGGCACCGTCGCCCTCGTCGTCGCGGCCGGGACCGCGCTGGCGGTCGGGCTGGGCTTCCTGCTGCGCCACACGGCCGGCGGCCTGGTCGCGGTGTTCCTGCTGATGCTGGTCCTGCCGCTGTTCCTGCCGCAGTTCGGCTACGCGTGGACCTCCGCGCTCGCCGAGGTCCTGCCCGGCTCCGGCGCGGCGTTCCTCCTGCTCGACGAGGTGCCGGGGATGACGGCGGCCTCCTCGGTGACGGCCCTGGTGGCGTGGGCCGGGGGAGCCCTGCTGCTCGGCTGGCTGCGCCTGGCCCGCGACGACGCGAACCGGTGAGCGCCGACCGCACGGACGCCGACGTCCTCGTCGTCGGGGCCGGACTGGCCGGGCTGCGCACGGCCACGCTGCTCGCCGAGCGCGGCCACGACGTGCTGCTGGTCGACCGGCGCCCCAGCCTCGCCGGCGCGATCCGCACCACGGGGATCTTCGTGCGCAAGACCCTCGACGACTTCCCGCTGCCGCCCGAGTGCCTCGGCCCACCCATCCGGCGAGTGGTGCTGTACCCGCCGGGGCTGCGCCGCCCGGTGGCCCTGGTCAGCGAGCGCGACGAGTACCGGGTGGGCGACATGGCGCCGCTCTACGAGGCCGCGGCCCGGACCGCGGCCGACGCCGGCGTGCGCATCGCGCTGGGCACCCGCTACGAGGGCCGCTGCGCCGGCGCCTCCCTGCTGGCCGGCCGCGACGGGCCGGTGCGGGTGCGGGCCCGGTACGTCGTCGGTGCCGACGGCGCCCGCTCGCGGGTCGCCCGCGACCTCGGCCTCGACCGCAACAGGCACCTGCTGGTCGGTGCCGAGGAGGTCTTCGCGATCCCCGAGGGGGAGGAGCCGCCGACGTTCCACTGCGTGCTCGACCCCTCGCTGGCTCCCGGCTACCTGGCGTGGGTGGTCAACGACGGGCGGCACGCCCACGTCGGCGTCGCCGGCTACGCCGACCGCTTCCCCGAGGGGCTGCGCCGGGCCCTCGACCGGTTCGGTGCCGCGGCGCCCGGACTGCCCGGCGTCGGCCGGCCCGGGGACGTCGAGCGGCGCGGGGGACCGATCCCGGTCGGCGGGCTGCTGCGCCGGATCGGCTGCGCGGACGGCCTCCTCGTGGGCGACGCGGCCGGCGCGGTCTCCCCGCTCACCGCCGGTGGTCTCGATCCGTGCCTGCGGCTGTCGGAGCACGCCGCCGCCGTCCTCGACGACGCCCTGCGGGCCGGCCCGGACGCGCTGACCCGCTACGACGGCACCGCCCTGCGCGCCCGGTTCCGGGGACGGCTGGCGCTGCGCCGGGGGCTGGCCCAGGTGCGCACGCCCGCCGCGGCGGCGGCGGTGTTCCCGCTGCTGCGCACGCCGGTGGGGCAGGCCGCGGCCCGCCGCGTCCTCTTCGGCGACCGCTCCTTCCCGAGTCCGGTCGGCGTCCCCGTCCCCTGACCCCTGAGCCGCCGGCGGTCGGCCGTCAACCGCGCCGCCGCGCCGCCCTCCACCGCGTGCGGTCCTGGACCCAGAGGACCAGGCAGCGCAGCGCGGCGTAGCCCTCAGGGGAGGCGAAGCCCTGCTCGAAGCGGGCCGCCTCGATCAGCTCGTCGCTGTCGACGGAGCCGCCGGTGCAGAAGCGGTCGAGCACCTGCCCGGTGAGCGAGGCGCTGCGGAACTGGGCGGCGATGCCCAGGGCGACCGAGGCGGAGACGGTCACGCTCGCCGGTGGCCGGTCCATGGCGGCGCGGCGGTCGAGCACCTGCAGCACCTCGCGCGCGACCTGTGCCTCCGAGGCAGGGGTGGTCCGCGGGGCGGAGATGATCACGGCGTGCTCCTCGCTGGGTGGTGCGTCGTCCGTGCGAGGTGATCGGCCGCCGCAACCCGGCGTTGCAGGGCTGCGGACGACCACGCCACCCGATCGGGTGGGCGGGTCGGGTCCACAGCCCGCCTCGGCGCACGCCTGGACACGCCGTGTCGTGTGCCCGCGCCGGCGTCACCACCCGCCGCTCCCGGCCGTTCCACGCTGCGGAGCAGGGCGGATGTCGACAAGGCGGCGGGTGCAGCGACGGGTCACCGGCCCGGCGAGGGGGTCCGGACAACGATCAGGTGACGGGCCCGTCGCGGGCCCGCCGCGCGGGGCTGACAGCGGGGGCTCGAGCCCTACTTTTCCGACTGTCCGCGGCACTTCCCCGGCCGCGACGAACAGTCCCGAGGAGCCCCGTGTGAACGCGCCACCTGCACCGGCCACCCGCCCGCCGTCCCCCGTCGGGACGATCCCCACGGCCGACGAGCTGACCCTGACGGCGCTGATGGACCTCTTCGTGCCCGAGGAGCCGGTCGCGGCGCCGACGTCGCTGCGCGAGGACCTCCGCTCCTCCGCCGCCCGGCTGAGGCCGTGGCTGCGGGACCTGGTGCAGCGCGCCGCCCTGTGGGGCGCCGGACCGCAGGGAGCCTGGCGTGCCTGGTGACGTCGTCCAGGAGGTGCTGTTCTGGCCGGCCGTGGCGGTGCTGGGCTTCGTCCTGCTCGCCGCGGTGGTCATCGCGCTCGGCACCAGGTCGACCGAGCGGTACCAGTTCGAGCGCAACCAGGTGCAGCGGCGGGTGGCCGTGCCCGCGATGGCCGCCGGGGCCGCGGCCGGGAACGGTGCGGGTGCCCGGCCGGCCGGCGACGTCCCGCACGTCGACGCCGGCACCGGCGGCGCGGCGCCGCAGGACGAGTGCCTCGGGGCGGCCGTCGGCGTGGCCACGCACCCCGCGGGCAAGCGGGCCGGCCGGTCCGGGGCGGCGCCGGCGTGGTGGCTGGTCGACGAGTGGGCCGACCGGCCCGGCGACCGGGTCGTGGCGGGGCCCTTCGCCGACCGCATCGACGCGGACTGGGCGGCCCTCGCGGGCGGGCTGCCGTCGTCGGTGCGGTCGGTCTACGGCGCGCAGCGCACCGACGGCGGGCTGGTGCGGCGGCAGCAGCCCCAGGAGCGGGCGTGGCTGGGCGAGCTCGGCGACCAGCTGGACCGGCTGACCGAGGAGTGGAACGGGCTGCTGTCCGACGACGACGCGCTCACCACGCTGGTCGTCGAGGTGACCGCGGCGCTGGTCGAGGCGGGCCTGCCGCTGCACGACTGCGACGGCCGCGGCGCCACCGGCGGGGTCTGCCTCACCCCCGTACCGGGCCAGGGCGGCATCCTGGTGAGCTGGCACCAGCACGACCGGATGAGCCGCCAGCAGGTGCGCGGCGCGGCGGTGGACGCGGCGGTGCAGCGGACGATGAACGCCGCGATCGCCGACCTGCTGACCACCCTGGGATTCGAGGTCGAGTCCTCCGGGTCGGCCGGCTGCTCCTTCGTCCTCGACGTCCGGGGGTGAGCCGCCCGGGACCGACCCGCGGCCGCGCGCGGCGGGTCAGTCCCGGTCCAGGAACCGCTCGACCACCGGCGCGAGCTCGTCGGCCTCGGTGATCAGCGCGAGGTGCCCCCCGCGGTAGAGGTGCAGCCGGGCGTCGGGGATCAGCCGGGCCAGGACGTGCGCGTTCACCACCGGGATGATCGGGTCGTCGTCCCCCGCGACGACGAGGGTCGGCTGCCGGATCAACCGCAGGAACGGCAGGCTGCTCCAGCCGGCGCTGGCCGCGAGCTGGTAGTAGTAGCCGCGCCGCGGGCCCAGCCGGCTCGCCGAGTGCAGCACCCGGGCCGCCAGCGCCGGGTCGTCGCGGATCGTCCCGCCGTAGATGTCCCCGGCGATGGACCGGGTGTAGTCGGGGTCCCGGTGCCGGCGCGGGGTGAGCATCCGCGCCAGCACCCGCGGGTGGGCGGGCACCATCAGGGTGCCCGTGCCGGTGGCGGCCAGCACCAGCCGGCGGACGCGGCGGCGGTGCTGGACGGCGAAGTGCTGGGCCAGCCCGCCGCCCCACGACAGTCCCAGGACGTCGACCGGGTCGTCGTGGCCGAGCTCGCTGAGCACCCCGGCGACCACCGGGCTGAACGTGGCCAGCACGTAGGGGACGACCGGCCGGGGGGACCCGCCCACCCCGGGGACGTCGAACCGGATCACCGTCCGCCGCGGGTCGACCGCGTCGACGAACGGCTGCAGGACCTCCAGGCTGGCCCCGATGCCGTTCATCAGCAGCAGCGGCGGGACCGACTCCTCCCCGGTGCGCACCGACACCCGCAGCGTCCGCCCGGCGACGGTGATGGTGCGGACCACGTCGGCGGTGGGTGCCGACGCCGACCGCGGCCTGCGCGGCCTACTTGTCGAAGACATACGTGCCCGGGGCGTCGGCCAGCGGCGGCAGCTCGTCGCTGCCCAGGGACGACGGCGCGTCGACCTCGTCGCCGGAGCGCTCGGCGAGCCAGGACGTGAAGTCCGTCCACCACGAGCCCTGCTGCTTCTCCGCCGAGGCGAGCCACTGCTCCGCGTCCGGCGGGGTGTCCGGGGCCACCTGGAAGGAGGCCTTCGGGTTGCCCGGGGGGTTCACCAGCGAGGCGATGTGCCCGCTGGTGGAGAGGACGAACCGGCTCCGCCCGCCGAGCAGCTGCGTCGTCCGGTAGCAGGACTGCCACGGGCAGATGTGGTCGGCGATGCCCGCGGTGACGTAGGCGTCGACGTCCACCTTCGACAGGTCGACCGGGGACCCGAGCATGGTGGCGGCGCCCGGCTTGGTCAGCTTGTTGCCCATGGAGACGTCGATGAAGTCCCGGTGCAGGCCCGCGCTCATCCGCGTGGTGTCGGAGTTCCAGTAGAGGATGTCGAAGGCCGGGGGCGGGTTGCCCTGCAGGTAGTTGTTGACCCAGTAGTTCCACACCAGGTCGTTGGGCCGCAGCCAGGCGAACACCTCGGCCAGCGTCGCGCCGTCCAGGTAGCCCTTCTTCCGGGACCTCTCGGTCGCCTCCCGGACCGCGCCCTCGTCCATGAGCGCGCCGAGGGTGCCCGCCCGCGACCAGTCCAGGACCGCGACGGAGTAGCTGGAGGCGGCCACCCGGCCCAGCCCGCCGGTGGCGGCCAGGTGGCCCAGCAGCATCGCGAGGATGATCCCGCCGGAGCAGAAGCCCTGCAGGGCCACCCGGTCGCTGCCGGTGATCCGCTCCGCGGCGTCCATGGCGTCGAGGACCGCCTGGCCGTAGGCGTCCATGCCCCAGTCGGCGTGCCGCTCGTCGGGGTTGCGCCAGGACATCATGAAGACCTGCTGCCCCGAGGCCACGTAGTTCTCGACGATGCTGCGGCCGGGGGCGAGGTCGGTGATGTAGTACTTGTTGATCGTCGGCGGCACGATGACCAACGGCACCGCCCGCACCCGCTCGGTGGTCGGCCGGTACTGGATGAGCTCGAACACCGGCGTCCGCAGCACGACCGCGCCCGGCGTGACGGCGAGGTCCTCGCCGACGGTGAAGGCGTCGGGCTCCACCATCGAGGGCACCCGCGGTGAGGACGCGAGGTCGGAGACCATCCGCCGCAGGCCCCGGACGGCGTTGCGCCCGCCGGTGTCGATGACTGCCTTCCACAGCAGCGGGTTGAGCGGGGTGTTGCTCGGGGCCAGGGCGTCGATGAGGTTGGTCAGCGTGAAGCGCAGGCGCTCGTCGTCCTGCCAGTCCAGGTCGGCGGCCTCGAGCAGCTCCATCGCGGTGCGGGACGCGGCGATGTGCGCCTGCATCGCCCGCCGCATGATGCCGTTGCCGGTCCAGGCGGGGTCGGCGTACCGCTTGTCCTTGGGCGCTGGGGCGAGGTCGGAGCGGCCGGCGACGACCTTCCCGAGGTCCTTGGCGAGGCCGCCCACCTGACCGGCGACCAGGCCCGGCCGGCCGGCCAGCGCGCGGCCGAACCGCAGCGTCGTGCGGGCCGGGGGGATCATCCGGCGCAGCGGCCCGCGGACGCCGTCCACGAGGACCATGTCGAGGCCGAGGGCCGCGTCGCCGGGCTCCTGGGCGACGCCGTCGGTGGTCCGGTCCTCGGGCGGTCGTGCTGCGTCGGTCATGCCGGTCTCCTCAGTGTGCTGGCTCGCGGTGTGACCGACGACACTCAACCACGGAGCGTCCTCCCCCGCAGGGCCACGTCCTCCTCCCGGGTGCCGCCCCGAGCTCGCGAGCGGCGGGGGCAGGGGTCCTCGCTCAGGCGGTCTCGGGGACCAGGTCCGACCGCGGCGCGGCGTTGGGTGGCCGGCGCCACGACCGGTTGTGCCGCCAGAACAGGTAGGTGCCCAGCCCGAGGGGGATCGGCAGCACGTAGGTGAGCGCCCGGTAGAGCAGGATCGCGGCGGCCACGAGGCCGCGGTCCCCGCCGGCCGCCGCCATGCCGGCGATGAGCGCCACCTCCATCACGCCCAGCCCGCCGGGGGTGAACGGGATCGCGGTCAGCAGCCGGGCGAAGGCGAAGACCGCCAGGGCCTCGACCAGGCCGACGTCCTCGCTCGGCACGCCCACGACCCGCAGCGACACGAGCAGGACGAGGAACAGCGACAGGTGGCTCACCAGCGTCGTCAGCGTGATCCAGTGCCAGCGGGCGCGCAGCAGCAGCGCCGTCCGGTCGCGGAACCGCGTCGTCGCGCGGTCCCAGCCCTGCACCGGCGGCCGGCCGAAGGGCCGGATCACGGCCGAGGCGACCCGCCCGGCGGCCGTGCCGATCCGCGCCGCGCCCTCGCGGCTGCGCAGCAGCAGCCAGAGCAGGACGACGGCCGCGGCCAGGCCGGCCAGGCCCGCCAGCCCGGCGGCCACGCGTCCGGCGCTCGGCGTGGACCGGAACGCCAGCAGGCTCAGCGCCAGCACCGGCAGCGCGAGCTTGGCGAAGTTGTTCCACAGCCCGGCGACCAGCAGGGAGACCGACGTCCGCGAGCGGGAGAAGCCCCACGAGGAGTTCATCGCGTACGTGAGGCCGACCGCGATCGCCCCGCCCGCGACGACGGTGTTGGCGACCGCCGTGGTCGACAGCGTGGCCACGGTGGCCTGGCGGAGGGTCAGCCCGGGCATGGTCGCGACCACGAGGAACTGGTAGGTCGCCAGGTTCCAGACGGTGACCAGCGCGAGCAGGGCGATCTCCGCCCCGGTCAGCGAGCCGATCGTGTCCCACACCGCCGACAGGGTGGTGAACTGCGGGAGGAACCAGGCCAGGACCGCGCCGGCGAGCACCAGCGACAGCACCGGTGTCACCACCTTGCGCCACCGGCGCCACGGCGCGGTCACGGCGGGCCCCCGGCCGACGGCGGGTCGAGCTGCAGGCGGCCGCCGCTCTCGGCGCGCACCTGCTCGGCGAGCTCGTCCCGGCGGAGGGTGCCGATGCCCTGGGTCGCCAGCGCCAGCGGCTCGGCGCGGCTCTCGCCGGCGAGGGTGAACGCGATGGTGAGGCAGCCGCCGTCGAACAGGTAGATGCGCCGGCCGTGGTACTGCGGCGTCACCTGGGTGACCCGCTCGAACCGGGCCATGCCGTCGCGGTCGCTGCGGACCTCGGTGGCCGCGCCGGTGTCGCAGGACGGCGTCAGCGCCACCTCGATGGCGTGCACGCCGTCCCGGTCGGAGTCCAGCCAGAACCGGGCCGAGCCGCGCTGCGCCTCGAGGCCGGAGAAGTGCCACCCCAGCGGCAAGCCCTCCACGCAGGGCACCACCGACGCCGTGGGCACGGCCTGGGCCATGAGGACGACGCCGTTGGCCGCACGCGCGTCGTCCCCGATGGAGCAGGCCGGCGCCGCGCCCAGGACCGGGCCGCCCGGCGCCGCGCAGCCGGCAGCCAGCAGCGCGGTGCCGGCCAGGGGCAGGGCGACCCGTCGGGCGAGCCGGGCCGCGGTCACAGCGGCGAGTCCAGCAGGTCGACCGCGACCGCCGCCGCGACGAGCATGCCGAGCAGGGCGACCAGCGACAGCCCGACCCGCCGCCAGCTCCACCGCTGGATGCGGACCGGCGGCAGGCGGTAGGGGAGCAGGCGGAGGAACTGCGCGTGCAGGTCGCGGCCGTCGGCGCGCAGCGACCGGCGCAGCTGCGACGGCATGGTCAGCCCGCGGGTGGCGGCGAAGGCCTCGGCCAGCTCCTCGTCGGAGAAGCGCACCCGCGCCCGCGCGTACACCCGCGCCGGGTCGGTGCGCAGCGCCAGGACCAGCATCATGTTGGCCAGGTCCACCGCCTGCCGCCACGGGCTCGGCCGGACCTCGGCGAACGCGGAGTCGATGAGGTACAGGGTGCGGTCGCGCACCAGGATGTTGGCCGGCTTGATGTCGCGGTGCGCCACGCCGATGTCCCACATCCGCCGCACCACGGCCAGCCCCTGGTCGATGACCGCGTCGTCGACCTCGGCGTCCCCGATCTCCTGGGCGCCGCGGATGAACTCGGTGACCAGCAGGTACTCCCGCTCCGGGGTGATCTCCACGATCCCCATCGGGTGCGGCACGGGCAGCCCGGCGTCGGTGAACAGCCGGAGCACGTAGTCCTCGTACTGCACGAGCCGGCGCACGCTGGCGAAGGGCTTCTCGTCCTCCATCCGCCCGTAGAGCAGGGTGCGGGCGAGCTTGAACCAGCGGTCGGAGCGCACGTGCGTGGCGGCGTAGAGCTTCCCGAAGACGTAGTCCTCGCCGTCCTGCGCCTTCACCGTGATCCGCAGCGGGGTGGAGCCGCCCGAGCCGGCCAGGTTGAACGGCGTGCAGGAGGTCGCCAGCAGACCGAGCTGGTCCTGCAGGGCCCGGACGATCGCCTCGCCCCGCGCGCCGGAGACGTCGAGGTGGGCGGGGCTGCCCCGGCGGTAGCGGACCGGGTGCACGTCGTTGGGCGTCATCAGCCGGAACGCCGCCAGCGGGGCCGCGACGCCGAGGACGACGGCGGCGACGACGTCGCTCGGGTGGTCCTGGGCCAGGTACAGCCGGGAGGCGACGGTGACCGCGAGCAGGCCCACGACCACCCACTTGGCGATCGTCCTAGGGCGGCCCGCCGGCACGAGGGCGTACACCGTGCTCACCAGGAACGCGGCGAGCACGGTCACCGGCAGCGAGGGCATGGTGAAGCCCGACCAGTCGCCCAGCAGCTCCACCTCGAAGGGGCGCGGCCGCTGCAGCGCGACCGTGGCCCACGCCCCGACGTTGACCACCAGCAGGCCCACGCCGAGCCAGACGAACAGGTGGTGCCAGCGCCGGCACACCACGAGGACCAGCAGGTTGGCCACCCACAGCGCGTGGATCACGGGCTTGGTCGCCAGCACGCCGGCCGCCTCGGCGACGGCGGTCAGCCCGGGGGTGCGCAGCTCGGCGACCGCCTGGAGGACGCGGGTGTCCACCAGGTCGACCAACGGCACGCTGTCGGTGGCCAGGACGACCGACCAGGCCACCACCACACCGGCCGACAGGCCCAGCCACCAGCGGCCGGAGGTGTTGAGGTGCCGGGGCAGCGGCGGCGGCTCGCCGGAGGGGCGGCGCCGTCGGCGGACGTGCTGGATGGCCGGCGAACCGGGACGCCGGGCCGGGCCTGCCTCCGGGGCGGCGTGCGGCAGCGACGCCATGCCGCCCGATGCTGCACCCCGACGGGCCCGCGGTCCATTGGGTTGGCCGCCGTCCGGCGTTAGCGTGACCGGGCCCGTTCCCCCGCGAGGAGGGAGCCCGCGATGCGGCGTCCCCGGGCGGTCCCCGCCGCGCTGCTCCTGCTGGCCCTCCTCCTGGTGCCCGGGTGCGCCCCGGTCGCCGGGACGGCGGCCCCGGCGGCCGAGGGCACGATCCGCGTCGCCTCCTACGACTTCACCGAGAACCAGATCCTGGCCGAGGTCTACGCCGAGGCGCTGCGGCGCGCGGACCTGCCGGTGACCGTCCAGCACGGCATCGGCACCCGTGAGGTGGTGCTCCCCGCGCTCGAGCAGGGCGTCGTCGACCTCGTCGTGGACTACCTGGGCACGGCGCTGGACTTCGTCGACCCCGGTCGGCCGGCGGCCCAGCGGGAGCCGGAGCACCTCCGGGCCGCCCTGGCCCGGGTCATGGAGCAGCGCGGCGCCACCGTGCTCGCCGCGGCGCCCGCCGAGGACCAGAACGGGTTCGTCGTCCGGACCGGCTTCTCCGAGCAGAACGCCGTCCGCCGGCTCTCCGACCTCGCCCTCGTCGCGCCCGGGATGGTGTTCGGCGGGCCGCCCGAGTGCCCCGAGCGCCGCTACTGCCTGCCCGGCCTGCGGGAGGTCTACGGCCTCGAGTTCGCCGAGGTGCGCGCGATGCCGTCCCGGGCGGCCACGGTGGAGGCGCTGCTGTCGGACGAGATCGACATCGGCCTGCTGGAGACGACCGACGCGCGGCTGGCCGACGGCTCGCTGGTCCTGCTCCACGACGACCGGGGCCTGCAGCCGCACGAGAACGTGGTGCCGATCGTGCGGACGGCGGTGCTCGACCGGGCGGGGGAGGAGCTGCGGACGGCGCTGGACGCGGTGAGCGTCCGGCTGACCAACGCCGACCTGGTGCGGCTCAACCGGTTGGTCGCCGTCGACGGCCGGACGCCGGAGGAGGCCGCGGCCCTGTGGTGGGCCGGCCGCTGAGGAAGGACCCCTGCCCCCACCGATCGCAGGCTCGCGGCGGGGCCCTGCGCGGGGCCTACAGTGCCTGCCGTGGGCCGATCCATCGCCGACCAGACCGACGAGGAGCTGGGCGGGCCGGGCAGCGTCCTGACCCGCCAGCGCCGCGACCACGTCGAGCTCGACCGGCTCCTGCGCCAGCTGGACGGCACGACCGGCCGCGAGCAGGAGGAGGTGCTCGCCCGCATCGACCGGCTGGTCTTCAGCCACGCGTTCGCCGAGGAGACCGTGCTGTGGCCGGCGCTGCGCCGGGTGCTGCCGGACGGGGACGCGCTGACGCTGCGGGTGGAGGAGGAGCACCAGGAGGTCAACGAGCTCGTCACCGAGATCGAGACCCTCGGCCACGACGACCCGCGCCGCGCGCAGCGCCTGGCCCGGCTGGTCGAGGTGCTGCGGGAGGACGTCCGCGACGAGGAGGACGTGCTCCTCCCGCGGCTGCAGGAGGAGCTCGACCCGCACCGGCTGCGGCGGCTGGGCCGGCAGTGGGAGTTCGCCCGCCGGGTGTCGCCGACCCGCCCGCACCCCACGGTCTCCCGCCGGCCGCCGGGCAACGCGCTGTCCGGCCTGCCGCTCTCGCTCATCGACCGCACCCGGGACCTGCTCGACGCCGCCGTCCGCCGGGCGCCGGCGCAGCTCGCCCCGGCCGGGGAGGCGGTCAGCCGGGTCCTGGCCGGCGCGGCCGGGCTGGTCGAGCGGGTGCCGCTCGCGCGCCGGGGCGACCGGCCGCCGACGTCCCGTTGAGACGACGACGGCTCCTCCCGTGCGGGAGGAGCCGTCGTCCGGCGGACCCTCGCTCAGTTGGTGTGGCGGGGCTTGGGCTCGGCGCGGGCGTCGAGCTGGATCTCCTTGTGGGCCTCCGGCACGCCCTCCTTGAGCTCCTTGGTCCGCTCGATCTCGGCGTCGAGCTCGATGCCGAACAGCAGCGCGAGGTTGATCAGCCAGAACCAGATCAGGAAGACGACCACCCCGGCCAGTGCTCCGTAGGTCTTGTTGTAGCTGCCGAAGTTCGCCGCGTAGAACGCGAACAGCGCCGACGCGAGGATCGCCACGACGATGGCGACGGCGGCCCCGGGGCTGACCCACCTGAAGCCCCGCAGCCGCACGTTCGGGGTCGAGTAGTAGAGGACGGCGATCATCAGCGCCAGGACGACGAGGATGACCGGCCACTTGACGACGTTCCAGACGGTCAGCGCGGTGTTCCCCAGCCGGAGGGCCTCACCCACGGCGTCCACGACCGGACCGCTCAGCACCAGCATGCTCACCATGACGGCGGCGAACAGGATGCCGATCAGGGTGATCAGCAGCTGCAGCGGCTTGAGCTTCCAGATCTTGCGGCCCTCGGGCGTCTCGTAGACCACGTTCGCGGCGCGGGTGAACGCGCCGACGTACCCGGAGGCCGACCAGATGGCACCGGCGAGACCGACGACGAGGCCGATCCCCGGGGCGGCGGTGCTGCCGGCGATCTGCTGGATGACCGGGTTCAGCGTGCTGGCCGCCTGCTGGGGGACGACCGCGGTCAGGGCGGTGGTGAGCTGCTCCGGGTTGGTCAGCAGGCCGATGATGGACAGCAGGGCGATCAGCGCGGGGAACAGCGCCAGGACGCCGTAGTAGGTGAGCGAGGCGGCCCAGTCGGTGAGGTTGTCCTCGCTGAACTCCTTGACCGTGCGCTTGAGCGTGCCGGCGGTGGTGGGGGTCGTGTCGGTTCCCCGGGGGGCGTTGTCGAAGCGGGTCTCGTTGACCTTGTCGTCGTGCGGTGCGGGGTCGCCGGCCACGTTGCCGGAGAACCGGGTGTCCTTCGCGGCGGTGTCGGTACCGCGCGAGCCGGCGGGGCGGTCCATGGTCGTCCTCCGGTCGGGGTGGGATCTCGTCCTCGTGCCGGTTCCCTGGACGGTCTCGTTCCATGCCTCGCCCGGGGTGTCGCGGCGGTACCCCCTGGTCAGGGGGTCGCGCCCCGCGCGCAGGCCGGGGTGTCATGGCACCGCCGTCGTCACCCGTTGGGGTGAGGTCCGCCGCCCGCTGTCAGGCGGACCTCACGGATCGACGATTGAGACAGCGGTCGGTGGGGAAACACCTCGTCGACGACGTGCCACGGGGGGCAGGCCTCCCTGTGGCGACGAGCAGATCGAGTCCCGGGGGGATGAACTGATGGTGCTGTGGCCGGCTGTGACCCTGATCGGGTTCCTGGTCCTGACCGCACTGGTGATCGTGATGGGCACCTCGTCGACGGCCCGGTACGAGCGGGAGCAGCGCGCCGCGACCGCGTCCGCCGCCCGCCCGGCCGCGCGCGCCGCCGAGCCGGTGGGGATGGCCCGAGCGGCCTGAGACAGGGCCCTCCTGCCCCCACCGCTCGCAGGCTCGCGGCGGGCCCCTGCAGGAGGGCCACCGCTCCGCGCCCCGCGCTCCTCTCTCGGAGTCGCGGGGCGCGGGCGCGTCCGCAGCCCTACAGCCAGGCCTCGTCGGTGTCGAGGACGGTCCGGTCCAGCGACTCGAGCAGGTCGAGGGAGGTGTGCGCCTTCGGCAACTCGTACCGGTGGAAGAAGCGCGCCGCCGCCCGCTTGCCCCGGTGGAAGTCGCTGGTCTTCTCCCGGGTCACCAGGGCCTGCTCCAGCCACAGCCAGGCCACGACCACGTGGCCGGCCGCCTCCAGGTAGGCGGTGGAGTTGGCCAGGGTGACGGCCGGGTCCCCCGCACCCCACAGCGTCGCGGTGACCGTGCCGATGCGGTCCACGGCGGCGTCGACGTCGGCGGCGAACGGCGCCCACTCCGTGCCGGCCGCCCGCGCCGTCGTCCGCCCGATCGTCTCGGCCAGGAGCGCCAGTCCGGCACCGCCCTGCATCACGACCTTGCGGCCGAGCAGGTCCAGCCCCTGGATGCCGTTGGTGCCCTCGTGGATCGGGTTGAGCCGGTTGTCCCGGTAGAACTGCTCGACCGGGTAGTCGCGGGTGTAGCCGTAGCCGCCGTGCACCTGGATCGCGAGGTCGTCGGCGACCGGCCCCCACTGCGAGGGCCAGGCCTTCGCGATCGGCGTGAGCACCTCCAGCAGCAGGTGCGCCCGCTCGCGCTCCTCCGCGGACTCCGCGGTCTGCTCCTCGTCGACCAGCCGCGCGCAGTAGAGCCCCAGGGCCAGCCCGCCCTCGGCGTAGGACTTGGCCGCCAGCAGCATCCGCCGGACGTCGGTGTGCTCGACGATCCGCACCGGCGGCCGCGTGGCGTCCCGGTCGGCCGGCGGCCGGCCCTGGGTGCGGGTGCGCGCGTACTCCAGCGCGTGCAGGTAGCCGGTGTAGCCCAGCACGGTCGCGCCCATGCCGACGCCGATCCGCGCCTCGTTCATCATCGTGAACATGTAGGACAGGCCGCGGTGCTCCTCGCCCACGAGGTAGCCGACCGCGCCGGCCCGCCCGCCCGGGGTGTGCACGCCCTCCCCGAAGTTGAGCAGCGTGTTCGTCGTCCCCCGGTAGCCCATCTTGTGGTTGAGCCCGGCCAGGACGACGTCGTTGCGCTCACCCGGCGACCCGTCGTCCCGCACGAGGTACTTGGGGACGACGAACAGCGAGATGCCCTTCACGCCGGGCGGCCCGCCGGGGACCTTCGCCAGCACCAGGTGGACGATGTTCTCGCTCAGCTCGTGGTCGCCGGCGGAGATCCACATCTTGTTGCCGGTGAGCCGGTAGGTGCCGTCGTCCTGCCGCTCCGCGCGCGTGGTGATGTCGGCGAGCGAGGAGCCGGCCTGCGGCTCGGACAGCGCCATCGTCCCGAACCACCGGCCCTCGACCATCGGACCGACGTAGGTGTCGACCTGCTCCTGGCTGCCGTGGGCGATGAGCAGCCGGGCGTTGGCCATCGTGAGGAACGGATAGGCCGAGGTGCCGATGTTGGCCGCCTTGAACCAGGCGAACACCGCCTGCCCGACGGTGTGCGGCAGCTGCATCCCGCCGAAGCGCTCGTCGAACTCGCTGGCCATCAGCCCGGCCTCGGCGAAGACCTCCAGGGCGCGCCCGACCTCGGGGATCATCTCGACCCGGCCGTCGACGAACCGCGGCTCGTGCTCGTCGGCCGTGCGGTTGTGCGGCGCGAAGTGGTCGGTGGCGATCTGCTCGGCCAGCTCCAGGACGGCGTCGAACGTCTCGCGCGAGTGCTCGGCGAACCGCGGCCGCTTGGTCAGGCTCTCGACGTCGAGCCACTCGTGGAGCAGGAAGTCCAGGTCGCGGCGGGACAGGATCAGCGACGAGCGCACGGGGGCCTCCAGGAGCGTGCTGCGGAGAGTCCCGTCACAGTAGGCCCGGACACGCACGAGGCCCCTCCCCGCGGGGTGCGGGGAGGGGCCTCGTGCGCCGGGGTCAGGCGCGGTGCCGCCCGCCCTCGGCGACCTCGGCGTCCCCGGGCCGGCCGACCGGCGGTGCGGTGGACGTCGGAGCCGCGGCGCCGACCCCCTGCACGGCCTGCTCGCCACCGTCGGCCACGGGACCGGCGCCGGCGGTCTGCTGGGCCGCCTGGCGGGCCTGGATGCCGGACTTGTTGCTCAGCGCCAGCTGGGGCAGGAACAGGAACACGAAGAACCCGAGCGCCACCACGCACGCGGCGATGAGGAACACCAGGTCGATGGAGTCGGAGAACCCGGTCTTGAACGGCAGCGCGAGGAACGACGGCAGCTGCTGGATGAACGACGTGTCCGACAGGTCGGCCCCGCCCTGCAGCTGACCACTCTGCAGCGCCTCGGCGACGCGGGGGTCGGCCGCCGCGGCCGAGGTCACGGCCTCCTCGATGTCCACCGGCAGGCGGCTGAACAGCACCGACAGGAACGCTGCGGTGCCGATCGTGCCGCCCATCTGGCGGAAGAAGGTCACCGACGAGGTGGCCACACCCATCTCCCGCGGGGAGACGGCGTTCTGCACGGCGAGGATGACCGGCTGGAAGTTGAAGCCCAGCCCCAGGCCCATGAGGACCATGAAGGGCACCAGCGTCCACACCGACGTGTCGGCGTCGACGACGAAGGACATGCTGACCAGGGCGACGGTCATCAGCGCGATGCCGACCAGCGGGAAGACCTTGTACTTGCCGGTCTTGCCGATCGCGATGCCGGAGCTCATCGCACCGACCATGATCCCGGCGACCAGCGGGATCATCTGCAGGCCGGCGACCGTGGCGCTGGAGCCGTGCACGATCTGCAGGTACTGCGGGAGGAGCAGCAGCCCGCCGAACATGCCCGCGCCCATGACGACGCTGCCGATGCCGCTGACGGCGAAGCTGCGGTTGCGGAACAGCCGCAGGGGCAGCAGCGCCTCGTCCTGGTAGGACCGCTCGGCCAGCAGGAACAGCACGAAGCCGACGGCGCCGATGGCGTAGCAGAGCAGCGAGCGGCCCGACTCCCAGCCCCAGATCCGGCCCTGCTCGGCGACGATCAGCAGCGGCACGAGGAAGGTGATCAGCGCCAGCGCGCCGGGCCAGTCGATGCGGTGGTCACGGCGCTCGTGCGGCAGGTGCAGCACCCGGAAGACCGCGACGAACGCGACCAGGCCCAGCGGGACGTTGATGAAGAAGATCCAGCGCCAGCCGTCGAGGGCCAGCAGCGAGGACTGGCCGGCGAAGAAGCCGCCGATGACCGGGCCGAGCACGCTGGAGGTCCCGAAGACGGCCATGAAGTAGCCCTGGTACCGGGACCGCTCCCGCGGCGGGACGATGTCACCGATGATCGCCAGGGCCAGCGACATCAGGCCACCGGCGCCGATGCCCTGGATCGCCCGGAACGCGGCCAGCTGGTACATCGAGTCCGCGATGCCGCACAGCACCGAGCCGACGACGAAGATGCCGATGGCGAACAGGTAGAACGGCCGCCGCCCGTAGATGTCGGAGAGCTTCCCGTACAGCGGGGTGGCGATCGTCGAGGTGATGAGGAAGGCCGTGGTCGCCCACGCCTGCAGGTCGTAGCCCTGCAGGTCGTCGGCGATGGTGCGGATGGCGGTGGACACGACCGTCTGGTCGAGGGCTGCGAGGAACATCGCCACCATCAGCCCGACGAGGATCGTGACGATCTGCCGGTGCGTGAAGGCGCCGTCCGTGCCGGGCGCGGCGGCCGCCGCGCGGGCGTCCCTCCGCTCGGCCGAGGTGGTGCGGGTGCTTCGGGTCATGACTGCTCTCTCGGGGACGGGACGGGCGCGGTCGGCTCGGTGGGCAGGGACGAGGCCAGGTCGTCCAGCAGGCGGCCGAAGAGCGTGGTGAAGGCGGCCAGGTCGGCGGCCGACCAGTCGGCGGTGACCCGCGCCAGGTGGGCCTCCCGCTCGCTGCGCAGCTGTTCCAGCGCGGCCCGGCCGGCGTCGGTGACGACCAGGCGGCTGGCGCGGCCGTCGCTCTCGTCGGCGACCCGCTGCACCAGACCCTGCTCGATCAGCGCGGCGACGTGCCGGCTGACCGTCGACGGGTCGGCGTGCACGAGGTCGGCGAGGGCGCCCTGCCGCAGGGGGCCGAGCCGGACGAGCGGGAACAGCAGGACCAGCGCCGCGCGGTCGCGGCGGTCGGTGACCTGCGCGGACTTGAGGGCGTGCACCAGCCGCATGAACCGCGGCAGCTGCTCGCCCAGCGTGCGCAGCTCGGCGAGCCGCTCGTCGTCGAGCCCGGCGGGGTCGGGCGCACCAGGGGACACGGGAACTCCGGAGGACGGGCGTGCGGGGGAACACGTGCACGCTACAACCGGTTGTGCGTAGCAAGCAATCAGTTGCACGGCACATGCAAGTGAGGTGGGCCACGACCGCGGGCCCGGGACCGGTGGGATTCTGGACGGGGTACCCGCCGACGGCCCGGTCATCCGCCGACCGCGCCGGCTCCCGCAGACCGTGCCCTCGCCAGACCTGGAGAACCCCGTGACGCCCGCGCCCGACGACCTGCGCAGCCGGCTGGCCGGGCTCACCCTCGAGGACGAGCACCGACTGCGCCGCCGGCTGGACGGCACCCGCCGCACGAAGGACGCCGGCGCGCGCGCCCGTCAGCGGGCCGCGATCGCCACCGACGTCGCCGCGGCCGAGGAGCGCATCGCCCGCCGGCGGGCCGCCGTCCCGGTCGTCAGCTACCCCGCCGAGCTGCCGGTCAGCGCCCGCCGGGACGACATCGCCGCCGCCCTCCGCGACTCCCAGGTGGTGGTCGTCGCCGGCGAGACCGGGTCGGGCAAGACCACCCAGCTGCCCAAGGTCGCCCTCGAGATCGGGCGCGGGGTCCGCGGCCGGATCGGCCACACCCAGCCCCGGCGGATCGCCACCCGCACCGTCGCCGAGCGGATCGCCGAGGAGCTGGGGACGCCGCTGGGCGAGGTCGTCGGCTGGAAGGTGCGCTTCACCGACCAGGTCAGCGACACCACGCTGGTCAAGGTCATGACCGACGGCGTGCTGCTCGCCGAGATCGCCCGCGACCGGCTACTGCGCCAGTACGACACGCTGATCATCGACGAGGCGCACGAGCGCAGCCTCAACATCGACTTCCTGCTCGGCTACCTCGCGCAGCTGCTGCCGCAGCGGCCGGACCTCAAGCTGGTCATCACCTCGGCGACCATCGACGTCGAGCGGATCGCCAAGCACTTCACAGGACTCGGTGACGAGGAGCAGCGCACCGGCCTGAGCGGCCATAGTGGCCACGATGGCCCCCCGGGCGGCGCCGAGGTGCCGGTCGTCGAGGTCAGTGGCCGCACCTACCCGGTGGAGGTCCGCTACCGGCCCGTGGTCGACCCCGACGCACCCGAGGGCGACCCGGCCGCCGACCCCGACCGCGACCAGGTGAGCGCGATCGCCGACGCGGTCGACGAGCTGGTCGCCGAGGGGCCGGGCGACGTCCTGGTCTTCCTCGCCGGCGAGCGGGAGATCCGCGACACCGCCGACGTCCTCACCGAGCGCTTCCCGTCGGCCGAGGTCGTGCCGCTCTACTCCCGGCTGTCCGCGGCCGACCAGCACCGGGTCTTCGCCCCGCACACCGGGCGGCGGATCGTGCTGGCCACCAACGTCGCCGAGACCTCCCTGACGGTGCCCGGCATCCGCTACGTCGTCGACACCGGCGTCGCCCGCATCTCCCGGTACAGCTCGCGGCTGAAGGTGCAGCGGCTGCCGATCGAGCCGATCAGCCAGGCGTCGGCGCGGCAGCGCTCCGGTCGCTGCGGGCGCACCTCCGAGGGCATCGCCGTCCGGCTGTACACCGAGGAGGACTTCGAGAGCCGGCCGGAGTACACCGACCCGGAAATCCTGCGCACCAGCCTGGCCTCGGTGCTGCTGCAGATGGCCGCCCTCGACCTCGGCGACGTCGCCGACTTCCCGTTCATCGACCCGCCGGACCGGCGCGCCGTCGCCGACGGCCTGGCCCTGCTCGAGGAGCTCGGCGCCCTGGACGGGGAGGGCCGGCTGACCCCCACCGGCCGCGCGCTGGCCGCGCTGCCGCTGGACCCGCGGATGGCGCGCATGGTCGTCGAGGCCGACCGGCGGGGCGTGCTGGAGGAGGTCCTGGTCATCGCCGCGGGGCTGACCATCCAGGACCCCCGTGAGCGGCCCACCGAGCACCAGCAGGCCGCCGACCAGCAGCACGCCCGGTTCGCCGACGAGAACTCCGACTTCCTCGCGCTGCTCAACCTGTGGCGGTACCTGGGCGAGCAGCAGGAGGCGCTCTCCGGCAGCCAGTTCCGCCGGACCATCAAGCGGGAGTTCCTGCACTACCTGCGCATCCGCGAGTGGCAGGACCTCTACGGCCAGCTGCGCAGCACCGCCCGCCGGCTGGGCATGGGCGTCGGCGAGCTCGCCGCCGAGCCCGACGAGCGCGGCATCCACACCGCGCTGCTCGCCGGTCTGCTGTCGCACGTCGGCGTCCAGGTGGAGGACACGAAGGGCCGAAATGGCCACAATGGCCCCTCCCGGAGGGGCAGGGAGTACCTCGGCGCCCGCAACGCCCGCTTCGTCATCGCTCCGGGCACCCCGCTGGCGAGGAAGCCGCCGCGCTGGGTGGTCGCCGCCGAGCTGGTGGAGACCAGCCGGCTGTACGCCCGCACCGTCGCCCGCATCGACCCCGAGGTCGTGGAGCGGCTGGCCGACCACCTGGTCAAGCGGCAGTACTCCGAGCCCCGGTGGGACGCCAGGCGCGGCTCGGTCGTGGCCACCGAGCGGGTCACCCTCTACGGCATCCCGCTGGTCGTCGGCCGCCGCGTGCAGTACGGCTCGATCGACCCCGTCGTCTCCCGCGAGCTGTTCATCCGGCACGCGCTCGTGCAGGGCGAGTGGACGACCCACCACCGGTTCTGGCACGACAACCAGAAGGCGATGCAGCGGGTCGCCGAGCTGGAGGAGCGGGCCCGGCGCCGCGACATCCGGGTCGACGACGAGACGCTGTTCGAGCTCTACGACGAGCGCCTCCCGGCCGAGGTCGTCTCCACCCGGCACTTCGACAAGTGGTGGAAGACCGCCCGTCGGCAGACGCCGGACCTGCTCACCTTCACCCCGGAACTGCTCACCAACGCCGCGGCGGCCGGCTCGGTGCGGGTCGAGGACTTCCCGGACGAGGTGCCGCTGACGCAGGGGCTCACCCTGCCGCTGTCCTACGCGTTCGCGCCGGGGACCCCGCAGGACGGCGTCACCGTCGACGTCCCGCTGGCGGTGCTCGACACCGTCGCCGAGCGGACGTCGGGGGAGTCGCTGGCCTTCACGGTGCCCGGACTGCGCGAGGAGCTGGTCACCGCGCTGCTGCGGACGCTGCCCAAGCAGTTCCGGCGGGCGCTGGTCCCCATCCCGGACCGGGTGCGCGAGGTCCTGCCGCACGTCGCGCCGTCCGAGCCGCTGCTGCCGGCGCTGGAGCGCGAGCTGCGGCGTGCGGCCGGGGTCGTGGTCCCGCCGGACGCCTGGCAGCCCGACCAGGTGCCCGACCACCTGCGGGCCACGTTCCGGGTCGTCGACGACCGCAAGCGCGCCCTGGCCACCGGCAAGGACCTGCAGGCGCTGCGCCGGGAGGTGGCGCCCCAGGCGCGGGCGAGCCTGGCGGCCGCGGCCGCCGACGTGGAGCGCACCGGGCAGACGGCGTGGACGTTCGGCACCCTGCCGCGCACCGTCGACGTCCGGCGCGGCGGGCACGTCGTCACCGCCTACCCGGCCCTGGTGGACGAGGGCGCCACCGTGGGCGTGCGGGTGGTCGCGACCGAGGCGGAGGCGACCCGGCTGTCCTGGCGCGGCGCCCGCAGGCTGCTCGTGCTGGTCGCCGGGTCCCCCACCCGGCAGGTGACGAAGGGCCTGTCGCCCACGACCCGGCTGGCACTGCAGTTCAACCCGGACGGGGAGATCCCGGCCCTGGTCGACGACTGCGTCGACGCCGCCGCCGACGAGCTGCTCGCGGCCAGTGCCAGCCACCCCGCCGCGCCCGGGCCGCCGCGGGACGAGGCCGCCTTCGCCGCGCTGGTGGAGACCGCGCGCGCCCAGCTCCTGCCGCTGACGACCGACACCGTGCGCCGGGTCGAGGCGGTGCTGACCCAGGCCCGCGAGGTCGCCGTGGCGATCGGGGCCGCGCCGGGACGCCGGGTGCCCGACGCCGCGATCGCCGACCTGCGCCGCCAGATGGGCGGCCTGCTGCACCGGGGCTTCGTCGCCACCGCCGGGCGGCGCCGGCTGCCCGACCTGGTCCGCTACCTGAGGGCGATGGCCCACCGGCTGGAGAAGCTGCCGGCCAACGCCGTCCGCGACGAGCTGTGGATGGCGCAGGTCGCGGCGGTGACCGAGGAGTACGAGCAGCTGCGCCGCCGGGTGCCGCCGACGGGGGCGCCCGACGACCCGGTCGCGCGGGTGCGCTGGATGATCGAGGAGCTGCGGGTCGGGCTGTTCGCCCAGACGATCGGCACGCCGCGGCCGGTGTCCGAGCAGCGGGTCTACAAGGCGATCGACGCCCTCACCGCGTGACGACAGCCGCCAGAGCATCGCAGCGAGGAGCGGACGGCGGCGCGGAGTCACGCCGTGGGCGCCGCCTGGAGGCGCCCTGGCCGGGGGCCTCCCTCAGCCGGCGACGCGGTCGCGCAGCAGCGCGGAGATCCGCTGACGGGTGACGCCGAACAGCGCGGCGATCCGGTTGATGCTGACCTGCTCGGACTGGAGGGCGGCGGCCTGCTCGCGGCGCCACGTCCCGCCGGCCGTGGCCAGGGTCGCCATCACCGAGCTGATCTGCTCGACGACCAGCGGCCTGCGCTCCTCGGTGACGATGTCGAGCCACCGCCGTCCGCTCCGCCGCTCCTCGAGGAGCTGCTCGGCCCGCTCCCGGGCCGAGCTCAACTGGACGATGCACGAGTCCAGCGCGGTGACCAGGGCGCTGAGCGCCTCGACCGCGGTGTCCCGCGGTCGCCCGCCGTCCTCTTCCCCCGCCACGAGGACCCCCTCCTGTGCGCCCGGGTCGTGCACAACTGCATGGGACACTACCCGTCTCAACCCGAGTTGCACGTAACGGCCGTCCCGTGCAACGCCCGGTGCCCTGGGCCACGCATCGAGCGGCGGGTGGTTTGCCGCCGGAGGCCGCCGGGGACGGCGGAGGGACCGACCCAGCGAGGAGGAGTGGGCATGAGCGAGCCGACCGGCCACACGGAGCAGGCGGGCGAGGGGCTCTCCGACGAGGAGATGGTGCGCACCGTCGCCGAGCAGACCGACAGCGCGTCCGAGCACGCCGACGTGGCGGGCAAGGACTGGGACGGCGACCCGAGCGCGGCCCCGGACCCGAACAGCTGACCCGCACCGGCGCCCGTCCGTTCCCGACCGGTCCGGGCGGGCGCCGCCTGCCACACTGCGCAGGACACCGGGAGGGCGCGCGTGGACACGAGGCAGGCACCTGTCGAGGAGCACCGCACCGTCCCGGGGACGACGCTCGCGCGTCGCCGTCCCGCCGTCCTGCGCCCCGCCCGAACGGCGGCCCGCTGGGCGGTGGCGCACGGGATGCCCGCGGTCTACCTGGCCCGTGCGGCGCGCCGCGGGGACCCCGTCGGGCGCCTGCTGCGGGACCCCGCGGTGCGCACCGAGCCGTACGAGGTCTACGAGCAACTGCGGGTGAGGGGACCGCTCGCGCCGAGCGTGCTCGGGCCGGTCACGACCTCGCACGCGGTGACCTCGGAGGTGCTGCGGTCGGAGCGCTTCGGCGTCGGCTTCGACTGGTCGGGTGCGCCGCGGTTCCTCCGCTGGGCCCTCGACTTCGGCGACGACCCGGCCGCCACCGGCGTCGGCGAGCCGCCCTCGATGCTCGTCGTGGACCCGCCCGACCACACCCGCTACCGCCGGCTGGTCAGCCGCGCCTTCACCCCGCGGGCCACGGCGGCGGCCGAGCCGATGGTGCAGCGGACCGCCGAGGCCCTCCTGGACGCGGTGGAGCCGGCGGCCGGCGGCACCGTCGACCTCGTCGCCGCCTACGCCGCGCCGCTGCCGGTGCTGGTCATCGCCGACCTGCTCGGCGTGCCTGCCGATCGCCGGGAGGACTTCCTGCGCTGGGGCGCCGGCGTGGCCGCGACCCTCGACCCCGGGCTGCCGTTGCGCCGCTTCCTCGCCGCCGACCGCGCCACGCGGGCGCTGCACGGCTTCCTCGGCGAGCACTTCGCCCGCCTGCGCCGCGACCCCGGCGAGGACCTGGTCAGCCGACTGGTCACCGCCCCCGAGGGGGAGCGGCTCACCGACCGGGAACTGCACGCCACCGTGATGCTGCTGCTCGGCGCCGGCTTCGAGACGACGGTGAACCTGCTGGGCAACGCGGTCGCGCTGCTGGACGCCCACCCCGACCAGCGGGCGGCGCTGCTGGCCGACCCGTCGGGCTGGTCCGCCGCCGTCGAGGAGGTCCTCCGCTACGACAGCCCGGTGCAGATCACCGGCCGCTCGGTCCGGTCCGACGCGGTGGTGGCCGGGGTCGCCCTGCCCGCCGGCTCCCGGGTCACGCTCCTGCTCGGCGCGGCCAACCGCGACCCCGCCGTCTTCCCCGACCCCGACCGATTCGACGTCACCCGCGCCAACGCCCGCGACCACCTCGCCTTCTCCGCCGGCATCCACTACTGCCTCGGGGCGGGCCTGGCCCGGATGGAGGCCGCCGTGGCGCTGCGCGCCCTCCACGAGCGCTTCCCGGGGCTGCGGGTGGCCGGTCGGCCGGTCCGGCGGGACCTGCAGACCCTGCGCGGTTTCGAGCACCTGCCGGTGACCCTGCGGTGAACCCCGGCCGGGCCGGGTTGCCGGCGTCCCTCCTGGTCAGCTCGCCACACCGGCCGTCAGCCGGCGGATCCGGGACCGGCGATTCCGCAGGACGGGAGGGGGTTGGCGGGACGGGGCCCGGGCGGCGATAGTGACCGCGGTCTCTCGCCCGACGGAAAGTGAGCGCATGAGCATCCTCGGTACCCGCGTGGTCCGCACGGAGGACCCGCTGTTCCTCACGCGTGGTGCGACCTACACCGACGACCTGGTCGACGACCGGCTCACCGGTGCGCTGCACGTGACCTTCGTCCGTTCCCAGGTCGCGCACGGACGGATCCTGTCCGTCGACGCCTCCGCCGCACGCGAGGCGCCCGGCGTCGTCGCCGTCTACACGGCCGAGGACTGCACCGACCTCGCCCCGATCCCGGCCGGCCTGCCGATGGTCCCGCCGGCGATGCAGCGCCCCTGGCTGGCCACGGAGAAGGTCCGCTTCGTGGGCGACATCATCGCCGTCGTCCTCACCGAGGACCGCTACCAGGGCGAGGACGCCGCGGAGATGGTCTCGGTCGACATCGACCCGCTGCCGGCCGTCGTCAGCACCGCCGACGCCGGACGCAACGAGGTGCTGCTGTTCGAGGAGGCCGGGACCAACGTCGCGGCCGAGTTCGGCGGCCCGCCGCCGGAGGACTTCTTCGCCGGCTGCGAGGTCGTCGTCCGGCAGGCGGTCAAGAACCAGCGGGTGGCGCCGGTGCCGCTGGAGACCCGCGCGGCCGCCGCGGCGTGGGGCGAGGACGGCCGGGTCACCATCTGGTGCACCAACCAGGGCGCCCAGCAGGCCAAGGGGGAGATCGCCGGCTGGCTCGGCGTCGACCCGGCACGGGTGCACCTGGTCACCCCGGACGTCGGCGGCGGCTTCGGCGCCAAGATCGGCGCCGACCCGGAGTACGCCTTCGTGGCCTGGCTGGCGCAGAAGGTCGGGCGGCCGGTGCGGTGGACGGAGAACCGCTCCGAGAACATGCTCGGCATGCTGCACGGCCGCGGCCAGGACCAGCAGGTCACCATCGGCGGTCGCCGCGACGGCACGATCGAGGCCTACGCCATCCACGCCGACCAGGAGGCCGGCGCCTACCCGCGGGTCGGGATCATCCTGCCGACCCTCACCATGCTGATGGCCGCGGCGACCTACGCCTTCCCGAAGGTGCACGCCTCGGCGCGGGCGCTGGTCAACAACGCGACCTCGATCGGCGCCTACCGCGGGGCCGGCCGTCCCGAGGCGACCGCCGCCGTCGAGCGGGCGATCGACCTGTTCGCCGCCGAGATCGGGATGGACCCGGCGGAGGTGCGCCGGAAGAACCTCGTCCCGCCCTTCCACGAGCCGCACACCACGCCGTCGGGAGCGACCTACGACTCCGGCGAGTACGTGGCGGCGCTGGAGAAGGCGCTCGAGGCGGCCGGCTACCAGGAGCTGCGTGCCGAGCAGGCCCGCCGGCGGGAGCGCGGCGACGTCCGGCAGCTGGGCATCGGCCTGTCGACGTACGTCGAGATCACCGGTGCCGACACCGGCCTGGGCGCGGCGGAGTCCGCCGAGCTCGAGGTGCACCCGGACGGGACGGCGACCGTGCTGACCGGCACCTCACCGCACGGCCAGGGCCACGCCACCGCGTGGGCGATGCTCGCCAGCGACCAGCTGGGCATCCCGGTGGAGAAGATCACCGTGCTGCACGGCGACACCGACCGGATCCCGCGCGGCGGCGGCACGATGGGCTCGCGCAGCCTCCAGCAGGGCGGTGCCGCGGTGCACCAGGCGGCCACCGAGCTGATCGAGCTGGCCAAGCAGCGGGCCGCCGAGCAGCTGGAGGCCGATCCGGCCGACCTCGAGGTGGACCTCTCCTCCGCCGGGCTGGCGGTGCGGGGCACCCCGGGCGCGGGCGTCACGTTCGCGCAGCTGGCCGAGTCCGAGCCACTGGTCGTGCAGACCCGGTTCGAGGCGGCGGCGCCGACCTTCCCGTTCGGCGCCCACGTGGCCGTCGTCGAGGTCGACACCGAGTCGGGCAAGGCCGAGCTGCAGCGGCTGGTGGCCGTGGACGACGCGGGGATCATCGTGAACCCGCTGCTGGCCGAGGGCCAGCGGCACGGCGGCTTCGCGCAGGGGGTGGCGCAGGCGCTGCTGGAGGAGGTCCTCTACGACGCCGACGGCAACCCGCAGACCTCCACGCTGGCCGACTACCCGTTCGTCTCGGCGACCGAGCTGCCGAGCTTCGAGCTGGTCGACATGGCCACGCCCACGCCCATCAACCCCCTGGGTGCCAAGGGCATCGGGGAGGCGGGGACCATCGGGTCCACGCCCGCCGTCCACAACGCCGTCATCGACGCCGTCTCGCACCTCGGCGTCCGGCACATCGACATGCCCACCACCCCGATGAAGGTGTGGCGGGCGATCCAGCAGGCCCAGCAGGGAGGCAGCAACGCATGAAGGTCTCGATGACCGTCAACGGTCAGCAGCGCACCGACGAGGTGGAACCCCGTCTGCTGCTGGCGCACTACCTGCGTGAGACCTGCGGGCTCAAGGCCACCAACATCGGCTGCGACACCACCTCGTGCGGCGCGTGCACCGTCATCGTGGACGGGCTCTCGGTGAAGTCGTGCACCGTGCTCGCGGCGCAGACCGAGGGCGCGCAGGTGACCACGCTGGAGGGACTGGCCGGTCCGGACGGCGAGCTGCACCCGATGCAGAAGGCGTTCCGCGAGGAGCACGGCCTGCAGTGCGGGTTCTGCACCCCCGGCATGGTGATGGCGGCGATCGGCGTCCTGGCCGACAACCCCGACCCCAGCGACCGGGAGGTCCGGGAGGGGCTGGAGGGCAACCTCTGCCGCTGCACCGGCTACCACAACATCGTCCGGGCGGTCCGGACCGCGGCCAAGGCCGGCCCCGCGGCCGGTCAGGTGCCGCAGTCGCAGGAGGTCGCTCGATGACCGAGCGAGCGAGGGCATCCGAGGACACAGCATCCCGGGTCGTGCACCCGACGAGCGCCGGCGAGGAGTGGGCATGATCCCGGGGCCGTTCGAGTACGTGCGGGCGACGTCGGTCGAGGAGGCGATCGCCTCCCTCGTCGAGCACGGGGACGACGCCAAGATCATGGCCGGCGGGCACTCGCTGCTGCCCATCATGAAGCTCCGGCTGGCCATGCCCGCGGTGGTCATCGACATCAGCCGGATCCCGGGGTTGTCCTACGTCCGGGTCGACGGCGACGAGGTGGCCATCGGCGCGGGCACCCGGCACCACGAGCTGGAGAAGGACGAGGTCGCGAAGGCCGAGGTGCCGATCCTGCCGTACACCGCCAGCCAGGTCGGTGACCCGCAGGTGCGCCACCGCGGCACGATCGGCGGCACGGTCGCGCACAGCGACCCGGCGTCCGACCTGCCCACGGCGCTGCTCGCGCTGGGGGGCACCGCGGTCGTGCAGGGCCCCAACGGGCGCCGCAACATCCCGCTGACCGAGTTCTGGCTGGGCTTCTTCGAGACGGCGCTGGCCGAGGACGAGCTGATCGTCGAGATCCGCGTGCCGCGCACCGGGTCGGCCGGCTGGGCCTACGAGAAGTTCACCCGCCGGGCCAACGACTGGCCGATCGTCGCCGCCGCCGCGGTGGACGGCCGGGTGGCGCTGGCCAACATGGCCGGCACGGTCGTGCGGGCCACCGCGACGGAGCAGGCCCTCGCGCGGGGCGCCTCCATCGAGGAGGCCGCGGCGCTGGCCGACGAGGGCACCTCGCCGGGCGCGGACATGCACGCCGACCAGGAGTACCGCCGGCACCTCGCGCGGCTGCTCACCCGCCGGGCGCTGGAGAAGGCCGCCGGAGCCCCCGCAGCCGCCGCCTGAGGCCCACCACGACGCCGCCGAGAGCTGCCTGCTCCCGGCGGCGTCGTCATGTCCGGGGAGGCCGCACTGGGGGTCTTCCTCGCCCGTTGCCGGTCCTGCAGGACCGGCGCAGCACGAGGAACACCCGCGATGCGCACCGAGGCCCGGCCCCTCGTGGAGGGGCCGGGCCTCGGTGCGTCGTGCGGCCCCGGTAGGGGGCCCTTCCCTCAGCCGGCCGGCGTGAGCATCCCCGCGCCGACGGTGGCGTTCGTGGCCTCGTCGACCAAGATGAACCGGCCGGTCACCCGGTTGCGGGTGTAGTCGTCGACGAACAGCGGCTGGGTGGCCCGCAGCCGCACCCGGCCGATGTCGTTGAGGCCCAGCTCGGCCGCGTCGGTGTCGCGGTGCAGCGTGTTGACGTCCAGCCGGTAGGCGAGGTCCTTCACCATCGCGCGGACCGTGCGGGTCGTGTGCTTGACCGCGATCCGCTGCCGGGGGCGCAGCGGCTCCTCGGCCATCCAGCAGACCAGCGCGTCGAGGTCCTGCGTGGCGGTCGGGGAGTTCTCCGTCCGGCAGAGCAGGTCGCCGCGGGAGACGTCGAGGTCGTCGGTGAGCCGCACGGTCACCGACATGGGCGGGAACGCCTCGTCCACGGGGCCGCGCGGGCCGTCGATGCCGGCGATCGTCGTCGTCAGGCCGCTCGGCAGCACCTGCACCTCGTCGCCCGGGCGCAGCACCCCGCTGGCCACCGTGCCGGCGTAGCCGCGGTAGTCGTGGTGGGCGTCGGACTGCGGCCGGATCACGTACTGCACCGGGAAGCGGGCGTCGGTGAGGTTGCGGTCGCTGGCCACGTGCACGTGCTCGAGGTGGTGGATCAGCGTCGGCCCCTCGTACCACGGCGTGTTGGGGGAGTGCTTCACCACGTTGTCGCCGTGGAGGGCCGAGATCGGGATGACCGTGAGGTCAGGCACGCTCAGCTTGGCCGCGAAGGCGCTGAACTCGTCGGCGATGGCGTCGAAGGTCTGCTGCGACCAGTCGACGAGGTCCATCTTGTTGACCGCGACGACCAGGTGCGGCACCCGCAGCAGTGAGGCGAGGAACGCGTGCCGGCGGCTCTGCTCCACCATCCCCTTGCGGGCGTCGACCAGCACGATGGCCAGGTCGGCGGTGGAGGCGCCGGTGACCATGTTCCGCGTGTACTGCACGTGGCCCGGCGTGTCGGCGAGGATGAAGGTGCGCCGCGGGGTGGCGAAGTAGCGGTAGGCGACGTCGATGGTGATGCCCTGCTCGCGCTCGGCCCGCAGCCCGTCGGTGAGCAGCGCGAGGTCGACGAAGTCGCCCTTGCTGGCGCGGGCGACCGCCTCGTACTGGTCCTCGAAGATCGCCTTGCTGTCGAACAGCAGCCGGCCGATCAGCGTGCTCTTCCCGTCGTCCACCGACCCGGCGGTGGCGATGCGCAGGATGTCCTTGCGGGACGTCGCCAGCTCGACGGCGTGCTCGGCGAGGGCCGAGTGGACGTCGACCGCGCCGTCCGCGTCGAGGGGCACGGTGGTCTCGTCAACGGGAGCCATCAGAAGTAGCCCTCCTTCTTCCGGTCCTCCATGGCGGCGTCGCTGACCTTGTCGTCGCCGCGGGTCGCGCCCCGCTCGGTCATCCGGGTCACCGCGATCTCGGCGATGACCTCCTCGACCGTCGTGGCCTCCGAGCGCACCGCGGCCGTCAGGTTGGCGTCGCCGACGGTGCGGTAGCGGACCGTCGCGCGGAACGGCTGCTCGCCGTCCCTCGGCCGGATGAACTCGTTGACCGCGTAGAGCATCCCCTGGCGCTCGACCACCTCCCGCTCCTGGGCGAGGTACAGCGGCGGGATGGCGATCTGCTCACGGGCGATGTACTGCCAGATGTCGAGCTCGGTCCAGTTGGACAGCGGGAAGACGCGGATCGACTCGCCGAGGTGGATCCGGCCGTTGTAGAGGTCCCACAGCTCGGGGCGCTGGTTCTTCGGGTCCCACTGACCGAACTCGTCGCGGAAGGAGAAGACCCGCTCCTTGGCGCGCGCCTTGTCCTCGTCGCGGCGGGCACCCCCGAACAGCGCGGTGAAGCCGTGCTCCTCCACCGCGTCCAGCAGCACCGGCGTCTGGATCCGGTTGCGGGAGCCGTTGGGCTCCTCCTTGACCAGCCCCTTGGCCATCGCGTCGGGGACCGAGGCGACGATCAGCTGGACGCCGAGCTCGGCCACCCGCTTGTCCCGGAACTCCAGGACGTCGGGGAAGTTCAGGCCGGTGTCGACGTGCATCACGGGGAACGGGATGCGCGCCGGGGCGAAAGCCTTGCGCGCCAGCTCCAGCATCACGATCGAGTCCTTGCCGCCGGAGAACAGCAGCACCGGCCGCTCGAGCTCGGCGGCCACCTCACGGACCACGTGGATGGACTCGGCCTCCAGCGTCTCCAGTTGGGAGAGCCGGTAGTCGGGAGTGCTCACGCGTCCTCCTCGCTGACGCTGGTCGGGCGCGTGCCCAGCGGTGCTCCGCTCCTGGGTGAGCTCGCGAGCTCGCTCACGTGTCCTCCTCGCTGACGCTCGTCGGGCGCGTGCCCAGTGGTTCTCGATTACTGGGTGAGCTCGCAAGCTCGCTCACGTGGCAGGACTCCGGGGCGTCGGGGACAGAGCTCGAACCAGCACCAACCGCACCGGCCCGGGGGAGATTCCCGACACCAGTGTCCGCCATGGGCTCATCGCGGCGGCTGTGACCCCGCTCGCACCGCGGCCAGGAGCCGGTCGGTGAGCTCCGGGCGACAGACCAGCAGGTCGGGGAGGTAGGGGTCGGGCCCGTTGTAGCGCAGCGGCGAGCCGTCCAGCCGGACGGCGGTCAGCCCCGCCGCGAGGGCGACGGCGACCGGCGCGGCCGAGTCCCACTGGTACATCCCGCCGGCGTGCACGTAGGCGTCCACCTCGCCGCGCACGACGGCGGTGACCTTGTACCCGGCCGACCCCATCGGCACGACCTCGGCGTCGAGGGCGGCCGCGGCGGTGCCGGCCTCCGCGGGCGGGCGCGTGCGGCTCACCGCGATCCGCAGCCGGCCGTCCCCGGGACCGGGCGGGGCCGGTGCCGGCGCGGTGACCAGGAGCTCGTCCACGCCCGGCAGCGCCACCGCGGCCGCCGCCAGGTCGCCGTCCGCCCACAGGGCGACGTGCACCGCCCAGTCCGGCCGGCCCTCGCCGTACTCCCGGGTCCCGTCGAGGGGGTCGACGATCCACACCCGGTCCGCCGACAGCCGCCGGCGGTCGTCGACCGCCTCCTCGCTGAAGACGACGTCGTCCGGGCGCTGGTCGGCGAGCAGGCCGGTGATCGCGACCTGGGCCGCGGCGTCACCGGCGTTCCCGAGCTCGCGGCCGGACAGCCGCCCCTCCCCGCGCAGCTCCAGCAGGACCGCCGCCGCGGCACGGGCGGCGGCCGCCGCCACCTCGACGTCGCTCATGCCCGGTCCGCCAGCGCCGTCGCGTCCGTGGGCCGTCCGGGCGGCGCGTGCCGGCCCGAGGCGTCGGTGATCGCACCGAAGTAGTCGGCGTGCCGCTCCTCACGGGGCATGACGAAGACCCCGGCGGCCTCCACCAGCACCCGGTCGGGGGCCTCGGCCGTCGCGATGGTCCCGGTCACGACGCACTTGCGACCGGCCGCCTCCACCACGCGGGCACGCAGGACCAGGGGCGTCGACAGCGGCACCGGCCGCCGGTAGTCGACCTCCAGCCGCACGGTCATCCCCCACAGGCCCGCGGCGATGGCCGCGGAGCCGAGCAGCTGGTCCATCAGCAGGCTGCTCATCCCGCCGTGCACGTAGCCGGGTGGCCCCTCGTAGGCCATGCCGAGCGTCGCCTCGGCCACGACGCCGTCCTCGGTGCGGCGGATGGTCAGCGGCGGGGCCAGCGCGCTGCCGACACCGCTCACCGGGTTGTAGACGCGCCGGAAGACCAGCGGGTCGTCGAGCGCCGGCAGCTGCGTCGGCGGGCGCCGGGAGACCGCCAGGCGGGCGGCCGTGGCCCGGGCCTCGGCGGCCGCGGCGCGCAGGTCCGCGACGGGCACCGTCGTGCACACCGAGGCGTCCACCAGCTCCCGCAGCGCACCGCCGAGCTCGCTCACCGCCGCCATCAGGTCCGCGTCGTAGGGCGGGCCGCCCGTGTCGGAGTCCACGGGCGGACGGTAACGAGCCCCTACTGCGGCGCGGGCCCCGGGGCGTCCCCGCCCGGCGCGCTGTGCGGTCCGCCCGGCCCCGAGCGCGGCAACCGCACGGTGAACACCGCCCCGCGGCCCGGAGCGGTGTCCAGGTGGACCGTCCCGCCGTGGGCGGCCACGAGCGCGGAGACGATCGCCAGCCCGAGACCGGTGCCGCCCGCCGTCCGCGCCCGCGAGGGATCGGCGCGGTAGAACCGCTCGAACACCCGCGCGGCGTCCTCGGGGGCCATGCCCGGGCCCTCGTCCGCCACGCGGAGGACGACGACCCCGCCGTCCTCGCCGTCCGCCGCCTCGTCGGAGAGGCTGAGGGTCACCGGCGCGGTCGGCGGCGTGTGCACCAGCGCATTGGTGAGCAGGTTGCCCACCACCTGGCGCAGCCGCGCCTCGTCGCCGAGGACGACGGGCAGCTCGCTGAGCCCCTCGTCGAGGTGCAGGGTGATCGGCCGGTCCGGCTGGACGGCGCGGGCGTCGTGCACCGCGTCCCCGGCCACCTCGGCCAGGTCGACCGGCGCGATCGACAGCGGGCGCTGCTGGTCGAGCCGGGCCAGCTGCAGCAGGTCCTCCACCAGGACCCCCATCCGGGCGCCCTCGGACTCGATCCGCTGCATCAGCCGCGCGGTCTCCTCGGGCGTGCCCACCGCCCCCTGCCGGTACAGCTCGGCGAACCCGCGGATGGAGGTGAGCGGGGTGCGCAGCTCGTGGCTGGCATCGGCGACGAAGCGTCGCATCCGGCCCTCCGAGGCGCGGGCCTGCTCCTCGGAGGCCTGCTGGGCGCGGAAGGCCCGCTCGATCCGGCTGAGCATGCCGTTGAGCGCGGTGGTCAGCCGGCCGACCTCGGTCCGCTCGTCGCCCTCCGGGACGCGCTGCGAGAGGTCCCCGGCGGCGATCGCCCGCGCCGTCCCCTCCACCTCGGCGAGCGGCCGCAGGCTGTTGCGGACCAGCAGGTAGCCGGCCGTCCCGAGCAGCACCAGTACGACGAGCCCGACGACGACCTGGATCCGGACCAGGCGGCCGATCACCCGCTCGTCGCCGGCGAGGTCGGTGCCGACCAGGGCGGTCCACCCGTCGGGGAGGTCGACGGCGGTGATGCGCCAGGCCGTGTTGTCGTCCTCGGCGGGCACGGTGAAGGTGCGCGGCTCCCCGGGGCCGTCGTCCTCGTGGTCGTCGTGCTCGTGGTCGATCTTGTGGGACAGGACGTCGAGGTCGGGCCGCCGTCCCGGGTCGTTGACCGGGCCGAGCACGAGGACGAGGTGGTCCTCGTCCGGCGCCAGGCAGCCCAGGTAGTCCGGCGAGGGGTAGCCGGGACCCCCCTCGGTGCACTGGTCGAGCACCCGCCAGGGGTCGCGGGCGACGCTCTCGGCGCTCAGGCGCAGCTGGGCGTCCTGCTGCCCGGTGAGGTAGCCGCGCAGCAGCGACGTCGCGGCCAGTCCGGTGGCCGCCAGGGCCACCGTGACCAGCGCGACGAGGAGGGCGACGAGGGTGATCCGCAGCGGGAAGCGCGGCGTTGGGGCACGCCCGCCGCGGGCACGGGCCTCGGGTTGTCCGCTCACGTACCGCGGGGGAGCCGCAGCGTGTACCCCACGCCCCGGATGGTGTGCAGCAGCCGCGGCTCGGTCGTGTCGACCTTGCGCCGCAGGTAGGAGATGTAGGACTCCACCACGTTGGCCTCACCGTTGAAGTCGTAGTTCCAGACGTGGTCCAGGATCTGCGCCTTCGACAGCACGCGCCCGGCGTTGGCCATGAGGTAGCGCAGCAGCTTGAACTCCGTCGGCGACAGGCTGACCACCTGGCCGGCCTTGATCACCTCGTGCGACTCCTCGTCGAGCTCGATGTCGGCGAAGGACAGTCGCGGCGCCTCCACGGCGCGCTGCTGGCCGGTGCTGCGGCGCAGCACCGCCCGGATCCGGGCGAGGACCTCGTCCAGGCTGAACGGCTTGGTCACGTAGTCGTCGCCGCCGAGGGTGAGGCCGGAGACCTTGTCCTCGTTGGCGTCGCGGGCGGTGAGGAAGAGGACGGGGGTGTGGCGGCCGCTCTCCCGCAGCCGACGCACGACGCCGAAGCCGTCCAGCCCCGGCATCATGACGTCGAGCACGAGCAGGTCGGGGCGGAAGGACGCCGCCATCGCCAGGGCCTGCTGCCCGTCGGCGGCGGTGGCCACCTCGAACCCGGCGTAGCGGAGGCTGGCGGACAGCAGCTCGCGGATGTTGGGCTCGTCGTCCACCACCAGGAGGCGCGCCTCGGGTGCCGAGCTCCTACCGGTGCCGCTCACAGCACCTCCCGTCGAACGTGCAGCCGTCGTCATGGTCCCCAGGGTGGCAGCGGGGGCTTGGCCCCCCCTGGGCGGTACCTGTGAGGTGTCTGGACGCCGGTCAGGTGGCGGGTGACATGGCGCGCCCCCGCCGCCAGTACCCGATCGCGTGGTGCTGGGCGCGGCCGAGTCCCCACCGCCCGCGCAGGTCGGCCCGGACGGTCCGGACGACGCCGGACTCGGCCGCCACCCACGCGAAGACCTCGTCGCCCTCCGGCCGGTCCATCGCGGCGACCGCGTCGGCGAGCACCGTGCTCTCCCCGGGCGGCGTGCCGCCGCGGTGCAGCCAGCGCACGTCCACGCCGTCCGGCGCGGGCAGCGGCTGCTCCTCCGCGGCGTCGGCGACCTCGACCAGCGCGACCCCGCGGGTCGCCGGTGACGCCTCGGCGAGGATCCGGGTGATCGCCGGCAGGGCGGTCTCGTCCCCCACCAGCAGCAGCCACCCGGCCGGGCGCTCGCCCAGCGGCCCGCCCCCGGCGACGGCGATCGACGCCCCGGGGACCGCGGCCGCCGCCCACGCGGCGGCCGGGCCGTCACCGTGCAGCACGAAGTCGATCTCGACCTCCCCGCGCTCGAGGTCCTGCCGGCGGGCGGTGTAGCTGCGCAGGCTCACCCCGTGCGACCCGGCGGGCCAGACGATCCGGCCGTCCCGGGCGACGGCCGGCCAGCGCAGCGCGGGGTCGCCGACGCGGGGTACCAGCAGCGAGATGGTCGGTCCGGCGGCGGCCACCGCCGCCGGCGTCCCCGACAGCACCACCCGGCGCACCGAGGGGGTGACGTCCGTGACCGACACGACGGTGAGGACGTCGACGGGCCGGGTCGGGTCGGGTGCGGTCGGAGCGGGGGTGCTGGTGGACACGGGGGTGCTGGTGGACACGGGGCTGCTGGTGGACACGGGGCTGCTGGTGGACACGGGGCTGCTGGGAGACATGACGGACCCAGCCTAGAACGGGCCGACCCGGCCGACCCCGGGGGAATGGAGTCGACCGGGCCGGCGATCGAGGACGGCCCACGTCACCGTGGGTAGTCGCTCCACCTCGCTCCAACTGCACCGATGGAGGAGCGTCTCCCGTCGGCGACAACGCTACGTGACTACCCGGCGTTTGCCACTGCTCGCACGGGTGATGCGAGGTTCCGAACGGGTGATGTGTGCCCCCGGGGCGTGGGGGGCAGGGGCAGGGGACAGCGTCGAGCGCCGGGAGTCACAGATGGCAGACGAGTTCAGCAAGGGCGACCACGTCACCTGGAACAGCCACGGCAGCACGGCCGAGGGCACCGTCAAGCGCAAGATCACCAAGGAGACCGAGGCGTCTGGGCGCAAGGTGAAGGCCAGTCCGGAGGAGCCGCAGTACGAGGTCGAGAGCGACAAGAGCGGAAAGACGGCGGTGCACAAGCCCGGCGCACTGCACGAGAAGTGACCGGACCAGGAGGAGGGCGACCGTGAGCGAGACCGGGGACCAGTTCGCCGGAGTGTCGGAACGCAACACCAAGCACAGCCCGCGGCTCGACGAGGAGCTCGAGCACGAGACCCAGGGGATGCTCCGGGCCGAGCGGGCGACCCGCGCCGAGGAGTGGCGCGAGGTCGAGCCGGTCGCGGAGGGCGACCCCGATCTGACCGCCGACCCGCAGGGCACGCTCGTCGGGGGCACGCCGGTCGGCATGGACGCCGATGCCGTCGTCCGCCGCGCCGAGCTCGCCCGCTGGCTGGACCGCGCGGACTTCCCGAGCGACGGCCCGGCGCTGGTCGAGGCGGCCCTCGACCACCGGGCGCCCGACGCGGTCGTCGACGAGCTGCGACGGCTGCCCGAGGGGCAGACCTACGAGCGGATCGGCGACGTCGTCCGGGCCCTCGGCTACCCGACCGAGACCTGACCGGGGACGGTCAGGAGCCGGTCGCCCCCGGCTCCTGACCGTCCCCGACAGCCCGCTCGGCGGCCTCGCGCTCCTCGTCCTCGGCGACCTCGTCGGCGCCGCGCCGCCGGAACAACCGTGACCCGGGGAAGCCCTTCACCACGTGCCGCAGGTCCTGCATGGTGTCGAGCAGGTCGTGGACGTCGGTGCCCACGTTCCCCAGGGACGCCACGACCGGCAGGATGTCCTCGTCCAGGTGCCGCATGAGCTGCGGCAGCCGGTCGATGAAGGTCACGACCGCCTCGACCTCCGCCGGGTCGATGCTGGCCGCCAGCCGCCGCACCGCCGGCGCGAGCGCCAGCAGCGGCTCCTCGAAGGTGGTCATCAACGGGTCGACCCGCCCGATCAGGCCGTCGGCGCCGGTGACCGCGCAGTCCGCCCGGGCGATGGTGCTGCCCACCGCGACGACGGCGTCGTCGGCCCGCCGCTGGGTGCCCTCCACCGCCGTGATCGCCGCATCGGCTCGTCGCTGGGTCGCGCCGACGGCGGTGATGGCGTCGTCGGCCTTCTGCTGGGTCGCGCCGACGGCGGTGATGGCGTCGTCGGCCTTCTGCTGGGTCGCGCCGACGGCGGTGATGGCGTCGTCGGCCCGCCGCTGGGTGCCCTCCACCGCCGTGATCGCCGCATCGGCTCGTCGCTGGGTCGCGCCCACGGCGGTGATGGCGTCGTCGGCCCGGCTGCGGGTCGCGCCGACCACGCTGATGAGCTGGTCGGCCCGGCTGCGGGTCGCGTCCACCGCGGTGACCTCGCCATCGACCCGGTCGAGCAGTCCCTCGACGCGGTCCACCACCCCGCTCACCCGGTCCAGCAGGGTCTCGACCCGGCCCACGATCGTCCCGAGCCTGGGGACCAGGGCCAGCGCCTCGGTGAGACCGTCGCGGAGCCCCTCCACGGCGGAGATCACCTCGGACGGTCCAGGGACGAACGGCAGCCTCACCCGGTGGACGCTACGGCCGCGGGTGGGGGACCGCGCGGCGATCTCCGCGCGTCGGCGGGGACGGCGGCGATCCGCCCGTATCGTGGACAGTTGCCGCGACCGGGCGCGGGCAGTGCCGCCTGCGCCCGTGCGGAGACGCGGCCGGCCAGGGCGACACCTCGATGATGGGAAGTCTGCACACGTGGGGGACAAGCGGACGCGCGACGACGCGGGGGACGGTCGGACGTCCGGGCGTTTCCTCGGCCGGCGCCGTCCGGCCGAGGAGTCACCGTCCGCCCCCGCCGGGCCGGCGCCCGAGCCGATCACCGTCGAGCAGCTGATCGCCCGGCAGGGCGGGGGAGTCGGTCGCCGGCGCGCCGCCCGCACCGGCGAGATCCCGTTGCCGCTGATCGTAGGCGAGCAGACGCCGCCGCACCGGCGCGGCCTCCCGCCGGTTCCGGCCGACGAGCCGCGCTCGCCGCGCGACGAGGCGCCTCCCTCCGGCAGCGAGTCCCCCGCTGCCCCGCGCATCGCCGACGAGACCCCGCCTCCCCGGCGCGGGCTGCCACCGGTGCCGGGCGCCCCCGCCGGTCCCGACCCCGCCGGGCAGTCCGGTGGAGCGCCCGCCGCCGAGCCGGCGCAGGAGGACGGGGCGCCCCGCAGTGGCCTGCCCCCGGTGCCGCCGTCCCCCGTGCGGGCCTCCACGCCGCTGTTCCCGCCGCTGGGCGACCAGCCGCCCGGCCACCGGCCGTCCCGGCCGATCGCCCCCCTGCCGCCGATCCCGGGCCGCGACGTCCCCCTGGCGGGGGCGACCCGGCTGGCTCCCCCGAGTCCGCGCGAGCGCCGGGCGGCCCGGCGCGCGTCCCGCAGCCCGGGCCGGCGCCGGCTCATCCGGGCGGCGCTCGGCCTGCTGGTCGTCGTGGGCGTCGTCGTCGGCTACCACCTGGGCCTGTACTTCTACGTCGACCAGAGCATCCAGCGGGTCGCCGCGCTGGCGCCCGAGGGCCCCGAGGTGCTCGCTCCCGGCCTGCAGGAGGGCGCGGTCACCTACCTGGTCACCGGCACGGGCCTCCCCGGCGCCGAGGGCCCGGCCGCCGTCGCCACCCTGCTCGTGCACGTGACCGCCGACGAACAGCGCGCGGTCCTGCTCAGCGTCCCGCCGACCGCCCTGGTCGACACCCCGGCCTGCGTCGGCACCGACGGCGAGCTGCGCGAGCCGACCAGCGAGGCCTTCGCCGTCTCCCTGCTCGACGGTGGGCCCGCCTGCACGGTCCGCGTCGTGCAGCAGCTGACCGGGCTCCGGGTCGACCACTACCTCGGCGTGGACCTCGGCCGCCTCCCCGGCATGGTCGACGCCCTGGGCGGGGTCGGCGTGTGCCTCCCCACCGTGTCCGACGCCGTGGCCGCCGCGGCCGGCCCGCTCGCGGCCGGCAGCAGCGAGCTGTCCGGGGAGCAGGCCACCGGCTTCCTCACGCCCGGGGACGCCGGTTCCGACGTCACCGGGGCCGCGGTGGCCGAGCGGGCGCAGCTGCTGCTCACCGCCACCCTGCGGACGGCGATGACCTGGAGCACCCTCGGCGACCCCCTCACCCTCACGCGGTTCCTCACCCGCGCGTCCGACGCCCTGACCGTCGACGAGGGGACGACCCTCGGCGACCTGCGCACGCTGGCCGGCACGCTGGGCGACCTCCCCGACGACGCGGTGCAGCGCACTGGCCTGCCGGTGTCCCAGGTCGGCTACGTGCCGGCCGGTACCGACCAGGCCGGCGTGGTGCTCGACGCCGGGGTCACCCGCTCGCTGTTCGACGAGGTCATCGAGGAGGGCCGGCTGCCGGAGGAGGTCGTCGCCCAGCAGGCGGCGGACGACGCCGCTGAGGCCGCGCCCGCCGCCGAGGCCGCCCCGTCCGCGACGCCCACCGCCGAGGCCGAGCAGCCGGCCGCCGCCCCCCCGCCCCAGCCGCTGACGGTGGCGCCCGCCGGCATCACCGTCGACGTGCTCAACGGCACCGGCACCAGCGGGCTGGCCGCCACGGTCGCCGACCAGCTGCGGACCCAGGGCTTCGGCGTCGGCCAGGTCGGCAACGAGCCGGGTACGGTCAACGAGACGCTCGTCCGGTTCGGTCCGGGCGCCGGGGAGCAGGCGCGCACCGTCGCGGCCGCCGTCCCGGGGTCGGTCCTGCAGGCGAGCGACACGATCGGCGACCGCGTGCAGCTGGTGCTCGGTCCCGACCTCGCCGACGTCGTCCCCGTCGAGGTCCCGGCCCAGCCGCAGCCTGAGACGGCCGCCGAGCAGCCGGCCGGCGACACCCTCGCCGCGCCCGCCACCGAACCCGCCGCGAGCGAGGCCCCCGTCTCCTGCTGAGACAGCGAGAGGGGGCTGTGTGATCAGTCGTCCCACCGGACGACAACGCGAGAGGGGGCCACCGCGTCAAACGCGGCGACCCCCTCTGTCAGCGCAGGCAGCTCACCCGAAGCGGCCGGAGATGTAGTCCTCGGTGGCCCTCTGGTCGGGGTTGCTGAAGATCTTCTCGGTCGGGTTGAACTCGATGAGGCGTCCGGGCTGACCCACGCCGTTGAGGTTGAAGAAGCCGGTGGACTCGCTGACCCGCGCCGCCTGCTGCATGTTGTGGGTGACGATGACGATGGTGAAACGCTCCTTGAGCTCCGTCATCAGGTCCTCGATCGCGAGGGTCGAGATCGGGTCCAGGGCCGAGCAGGGCTCGTCCATGAGCAGCACCTCGGGCTCGACGGCGATCGCGCGGGCGATGCACAGCCGCTGCTGCTGACCACCTGACAGGCTCGACCCGGGCCGGTCGAGGCGGTCCTTCACCTCGTTCCAGAGGTTCGCGCCGCGAAGTGAACGCTCGACGACCTCGTCGGCCTCGGACTTCTTCATCCGCTTGTTGTTCAGCCGGTTGCCGGCGAGGACGTTCTCGTAGATCGACATCGTCGGGAACGGGTTGGGCCGCTGGAAGACCATGCCGATCTGCCGGCGGACGTCGACCGGGTCGACGTCGGCGCCGTAGAGGTCCTGGCCGTCCATGACGACCTTGCCCTCGACCCGGGCACCGGGGAGGACCTCGTGCATCCGGTTGAGCGAGCGCAGGAAGGTCGACTTCCCACAGCCCGAGGGCCCGATCAGCGCGGTGATGCTCCGCGGCTCGATGGCGACGTTGACGCCCTCGACGGCCAGGAAGTTGCCGTAGTAGATGTTGAGGTCGGAGACCTCGATGCGCTTGGCCACGTGCGTGTCCTCCGTGTCAGTCGGTCAACGACCGGTCTTGGGAGCGAAGAAGCGGCTGATCAGGCGGGCGACGACGTTGAGCGCCATGACCAGGATGATGAGGACCAGCGCCGCCGTCCAGGCCCGGTCGAGGAACGCCTGGGTGGCGGTCCCGGGCTGCGTCAGCTGGTAGTAGGCGAACACCGGCAGCGTCGCCATGCGTCCGTCGAACGGGTTGAGGTTGGTGCCGGTGATGAGGCCCACGGTCACCAGCAGTGGCGCGGTCTCCCCGACGACACGGGCGACCGCCAGGGTGACGCCGGTGCCCAGGCCGGCGATCGCGGTCGGCAGGACGACCTTGACGATCGTGCGCCACTTCGGGACGCCGAGCGCGTAGCTGGCCTCCCGCAGCTCGTTCGGGACGAGCTTGAGGACCTCTTCGCAGGAACGGACGACGACCGGGATCATCAGCACGGAGAGCGCCACGGCGCCCATCACGCCGAGCCGGACGTCGTTGCCGAACAGCAGGGTGAACAGGGCGAAGGCGAACAGCCCGGCCACGATCGACGGGATGCCGGTCATGACGTCGACGAAGAAGGTGATGGCCCGCTTCAACCGCCCGGAGCCGTACTCGACCAGGTAGACGGCGGTCATCAGCCCGATCGGCACGGAGATCACCGTCGCCAGCAGCGTGATGACCAGCGTGCCGAGGATGGCGTGGTAGGCGCCGCCGCCCTCGCCGACCACCCGGAACATCGAGTTGGTGAAGAAGGTGCTGTCGAAGCGCGCCAGGCCGTTGTCGAGCACGGTGTAGACCAGCGACACCAGCGGGACCATCGCGACCGCGAACGCGGTGGTCACCAGCGACGTCACCAGGCGGTCGGTGGCCTTGCGGCGGCCCTCGACGAGGCGGGAGGCGAGGAAGACCGCCAGCGTGCCGAGCACGACCCCGTAGACGACGGTGGAGGTGACGCTGAAGCCGGTCAGGGCGGACACCGCGGCCCCGAGGGCGATGCCGGCGACGTAGAGCCCGACCGGGGCGAAGCGGGGCAGCCGGCGCTCGACGCGGACGGGCCCCCGCGCGGTGGTCCGCGGAGCGGTCTGGGTGTCGGTGCTCATCAGTTGGCTCCGGAGAAGTCGGCACGCCGGTTGACGATCCAGCGGGCGAGCATGTTGACCGCGAGCGTGATGACGAACAGCACCAGGCCACTGGCGATCAGCGTGTTGATCCCCAGGCCGGTGGCCTCGGGGAACCGCAGGGCGATGTTCGACGCGATCGTCGAGGGGTTGGAGTTGCTGATCAGGTTCAGCGTGGCGCCGGCACCGCCCGAGAGCACGATCGCGACCGCCATCGTCTCGCCCAGGGCGCGGCCCAGCCCCAGCATCGCCCCGCCGATGACGCCGGACTTGCCGTAGGGGAGGACCGCCATCCGGATCATCTCCCACCGGGTCGCACCGAGCGCCAGCGCCGCCTCGCGGTGCAGCGCCGGCGCCTGGCTGAACACCTCACGGGAGATGGCCGAGATGATCGGCAGGATCATCACCGCGAGGACCAGGCCGACGGTGAACATCGTGCGGCCGCTCGTGGAGGCCGGGCCGGCGAAGAAGGGGAGGAAGCCGAGGGAGTCTGCCGCCCACACGTGGAAGGGCACGAGGGCCGGCGCCAGGACCGCCAGGCCCCAGAAGCCGTAGACGACGCTGGGGATGGCGGCCAGCAGGTCGATGACGTAGCCCATGCCGGCCGCGAGGCGCCGGGGGGCGTAGTACGTGGTGTAGAGGGCGATCGCGACGGCGAGGGGCGTGGCGACCAGCAGGGCGAGCACCGCGCCGAGCAGGGTGCCGAGGACGAGGGGGGCGACGTAGCTGCCCAGCCCGTCGCCGCCGGGGATGTCCTCGGCCGGAGCGGTGAGTGCGGGGACCGCCTCGCTGATGAGGAAGGCGGCCACGCCGGCGAGGACCAGCAGGATGAAGATGCCGGAGCCCTTGGCGCTGCCGGCGAAGAGGCGGTCGCCCGGCCGGCGGACGGCCCGCTGCGGCGTGGGCTCGGACGGGGCCTTCGTGGCGCTCACCGTTGCTCCGTGGGATCGATCAGGTGGGTGTGGGGAGCCCGTTCCCGGGCGGCGTGGTGGCCCGGGGCGTCGTCCGACGCCGACCGGGCCACCACGGTGAGGGGATGTCAGCCGGCGTTGATGGCCTCGACCGCGCCCTGCGCCTGCTCGCGCAGCGTGTCGGAGATCGGGGCGTTGCCGGCGTTGTCGGCGGCGGCCTGCTGCCCGTCCTCGCTGATCACGTACTCCATGAAGGCCCTGACGTTGGCCGCCGCCTCCTGGTCGTCGTAGGCCACGCAGCCGATGTGGTAGCTGACCAGCACGATCGGGTACTCGCCCGAGCCCTCGGTCTGCCGGTTGACCTCGATGGCGAAGTCGTACTGGCCGCGGCCCTCGACGGCCGGGGAGTTCTCGACGACGGCCGACGCCGCCTCGGCCGACGGGGCGACGAACTCGCTCCCGACGCCGACGTTGACCACGCCCAGATCGCCGGCCCGGCTGGCATCCGCGTACGTGATCGCGCCGGCGGTGCTCTCGACGACGCCCACGACACCGGAGGTGCCGTTGGCGGCCTCGCCGCCCTGCAGCGGCCACACGCCGTCGGGCTCGGAGGTCCAGACGTCACCGGCGGTCTGGAACAGGTAGTCGGTGAAGTTCTCGGTGGTGCCCGAGTCGTCGGCGCGGTGGACCGGGGTGATGGCCTGGTCGGGCAGCGTGGCGTCCGGGTTGTCCGCGGCGATCGCCGGGTCGTTCCAGGTGGTGATCTGGCCGCTGAAGATGCGGGCGATCGTGGCCGGCTGCAGGTTCAGCTCGTCGACACCCTCGAGGTTGTAGATGACCGCGATCGGCGAGACGTAGTTCGGCAGCTCGAAGACCTCCCCGCCGGCGCAGCGCTCCTGGGCCTGGGCGAGCTCCTCGTCGTCCAGGGCGGCGTCGGAGCCGGCGAAGTCCGTGGCGCCGGCCAGGAACTGCTCGCGGCCACCGCCCGAGCCGACCGGGTCGTACGAGAAGTTCACGTCCGGGTACTCGCCCTGGAAGCCGGCCTGCCAGGCCTCCATCGCCGCCTGCTGGCTGCTCGCGCCGGCGCCGACGAGGTCGCCGCTCAGCTCGGCGGCGCCGGTCGGGGCGCTGCCACCTCCCGAGGCGTCCTGCTCGTTGGCGGCACCACACGCGGCGAGCGCGAGGGTGCCGGCCAGCGCCGCGGTGAGAGCGACGGCGCGCGACCTGGTGCTGAGCTTCAACGCAGTGCCTTTCGACTGGTGTGCCCGGACCTCGATGCCGGGCAGCGGAGGACCAACGAAGGCGAAGTTAGGTAGCCGAGGTGGACGCATCCGGGTCCCTCGGTGAACGACCGGTGAACGGCGGCGGAGCGTTTCCCGACCGGGTGAGAACCAGGTCACGGCGAGCAGGTGAACGAGGCCGTGGCCTCCTTGCGGACGTGATCGTCCGGTACTAGACGGCCCGCCGCCACGAGACGTCGACGGCGTGCCGGGTGAAGCCGCTGCGCTCGTAGAGCGTCACCGCGGCGGTGTTGTCCTCCTCGACGTAGAGGAGGACCTGCGCCAGGCCCCGGGCGCGCAGGTGCGCCAGGCCGAGGCCGGTCAGGGCGCGGCCGAGGCCCATGCCCTGGGCGTCGGGGTCGATGCCGAGGACGTAGACCTCGCCCACCGCCTCCGGCCCCTCGTCGCCGGGCGGGTGCACCTTGGTCCAGTGCGAGCCGAGCAGCGTGCCGCCGTCGTCGGGCTCGCCCCGCCACGCCAGGAAGAAGCCGGCCGGGTCGAACCACGGCTCGGCCTCACGGAGCAGCAGGTCGGTCTCGGTCCAGCTGCCCTGCTCGGGGTGGGTGGCGAAGGCGCGGGCGTTGACGCGCAGCCAGGCCTGCTCGTCCCGGCCGGGCCGGAAGGGCCGCACCGTCACGCCCTCGGGGAGCCGGCGGGCCGGATGGGGGTCGACCTCCGCCAGGTCGCGGCGCATCTGCAGCAGCACGCGCGCCCGCGTGTACCCGCGCTCGGCGGCCAGTTGCGCCGACCCGGGCAGGTCGCCGTGCGCCCACACCCGCAGCGGCCGGTCGCCGGCGAGCTGCTCGAGCCGGGTCAGCAGGGTGCGGCCGACCCCCTGTCGGCGGGCGGCCGGCGCGACGACCAGCTCGGCCTCGGCGTCCCCGGTGCCGTCGCCGCCCTCGAGCCGGGCGTAGCCGGTCAGCGTGCCGTCCGGTGCCTCGACCAGCACGTCGCGCCCGCCGTCCGGACCGCCGTGCTGCAGCCGCAGTTCCGCCTCCTCCGAGAGCGGGCGGACGCCGTCGGCCGCCGCCGCGGCGCGCAGCAGCCCGAGGACCGCGGAGACGTCCGCGGGCGTCAGGCGCGCGACGTCCCGGACCGAGGGGGTGGAGGACAGGGGGACCTCAGACCAGCTCGGCGTCGGAGGTGGTCCCGGTCTCGGCGCGGGCGGCCGCGGCGGTCGCGTCGGCGACCTGCTGGTCGAGCTTGTAGCCGACGTTGCGGACGGTGCCGATCAGCGCCTCGTGCTCGGTGCCGAGCTTGGCCCGCAGCCGGCGCACGTGGACGTCGACGGTGCGGGTGCCGCCGAAGTAGTCGTAGCCCCAGATCTCCTGCAGGAGCTGCGCGCGGGAGAAGACCCGGCCGGGGTGCTGGGCCAGGTACTTGAGCAGCTCGAACTCCTTGTAGGTGAGGTCGAGCGGGCGGCCGCGCAGCTTGGCCGAGTAGCTGTGCTCGTCGATGACCAGTTCGCCGGCGGTCGTCACGCCACTGTCCCCGCCGTCGACCGGCGTGGCGGCGGCCATGCGCCGCGCGGTGGCCCACTTCAGCCGCGCGTCGACCTCGGCGGGGCCGGCGGTGTCGAGCAGGACGTCGTCGATGCCCCAGTCGGCCGAGAGCGCGACCAGGCCGCCCTCGGAGAGCACCGCGACCAGCGCGGAGGCGACGCCGGTGGAGGACAGCAGCCCGCACAGCGTGCGGGCGCCGATCAGGTCGTGGCGGGCGTCGACGAGGACGACGTCACCGGAGTCGCCGTCGAGCAGGCTGGACAGCTCGGGCGCCACCACGCGGACCTGGTGACCCAGCAGTCCGAGAGCCGGCAGCACCTCGGTCGTGGCCTGGCGCGCAGAGGTCATGAGCACGAGTCGCATGTCGTCTCCTCAGGGGAGCCGGGGACGACGACGTCGTCCGGGGGCCCACGACGGCACTGTCGCGAGACAGCAGGATAGCCGACGTGTTGCCGAAGCCCTCCGTCGTGTCCGATCTGCAACGAGTGACCGTGCACACGGACGACGGGGTCCGACTGTCGGGTGTCGTCGTCCCCGCCGCGCTGCCGGAGCCGGTGCCGCCGGGGGCGCGGGCGCTGACCTTCGTCGTCGCGCACGGCTTCACGAACTCGGTGTCGCGGCCGCACTTCCTGCGGCTGGCCGGCTGGCTGCGCCGCTTCGGCGAGGTCCGCGGGCTGGACTTCCGCGGGCACGGGTGCTCCGAGGGCGGGTCCGGGGTCGGGGGTGAGGCGGAGCTGCGGGACCTCGACGCCGCCGTCGCCGCGGCGAGGCACGACGGCGCCGACGCCGTCGTGACCGTGGGGATGTCCATGGGCGGCGGCGTGGCGCTGCGCCAGGCGGCTCTCGGCCGGCACCGGCCGGACGCGGTGGTCGCCGTGAGCGCGGTGAGCCGCTGGTACGTGCGCGACACCGCGCCCATGCGGCGTGTGCACTGGCTGCTGGAGACCACGGCCGGACGGCGGATCGGCAGCCGGGTGGTGCGGCTGCGGCTGGACACGCCATGGGTCACCCCGCCGCAGGCGCCGCTGGAGGTGGTGGGCCGGATCGCGCCCACGCCGCTGCTGCTCGTGCACGGCGACCGGGACAGCTACTTTCCGCTGGAGCACTTCCGCGCCCTGGCGCGGGCGGCGGGCCCGGCGGCCACCGCGTGGGTGGTCCCGGGGTTCGGACACGCCGAGAGCGGGGTCACCGGACCGCTCGTCGAGCGGATCGGCCGCTGGGCGTCTGCGACGATCAACCCGTGACCGCGGCCGCACTGGGGACAGGGGCGTCGACCCGTGGACGCCACCTGCCGGCGGCCGCCCTGGCGGCCCTGGCCACCGCGCTGCTCGTGGTGCCCACCGAGGTCGCGGGCGAGCCCGGTCGCGTGGCCGCGGTCGCCGCCCTGCAGGTGGCCCTCGTGGCGGCGTGGGTGCCGGCCACGGGCATCCCCGGGCGGGTGGGTGCGCCGCTGCTCGGGCTGGCGGCGGCCGCCGGCGCCGACGTGCTGCTCGTCGTCCCGGAGCGGCCGGAGCTCGGGTCGCTGCTGGCGGTCCCGGGGCTGGGCTTCCTCGCGGCCGTGCTGCACCAGATGTTCCGCCCGGCGCCGCGCCGGGACGTCGTCGGCTCGCTGGCCGGCGTCGTCCTGCTCGTGTGCGCGGTCTCCGCCCTGGCGGTGCTGCTGCTCCTGGCCGGCGACGGGGACGACGGCGCGGCCGCGACGACGGCCCTGCTGGTGGTCGGCGCGACGCTGGTCGTCGGGCACCTGGTCGACGTGCTGCTGCCCCGCCCCCGGGTCGCCGCCGGCGTGCCCCGCGGCGTGCCCGGCCTGGTGCTGTCGGTGCTCGCCGGCGCGGCCGTGGCGCTGGTCCGGCACGGCTCGACGGATCTGTTCCAGGTGCTCGCCGTCCTCACCTTCGGCCTCGGGCTCGGCGGCGTCGCCGCGCTGGTCGGGCTGGCCGCGCAGTACGTGACGGCGGAAGGGCCGCGGCGGGCGTGGGCGGCGCTGCTGCTCCAGGTGGTGCTGCCGTTCGCGGCCTGCGCGCCGGTCGCGTTCTCGCTGGTCCTCCAGGACGCGTTCTGATGCGCGCCCTGCTCGTCGTCCTCCTGCTGCTGGTGGGGCTGGCCGTCGTCGCGGACCGGGTGGGCGTCGGGATCGCCGAGGACCGGGTCGGGCAGGCCATCGCCGAGCGCGGGCAACTCGCCGGGCAGCCGGAGGTCGAGATCGGCGGGTTCCCGTTCCTCACCCAGGCGGTGCAGGGCGACTACGAGGACGTGCGCATCTCGCTGACCGCGGCCGACCTGGCGCAGCCGGAGGGCACGCGGGCCGACGTCTCGCTGCTCGGCGTGCACGTCCCGCTGTCCGACGTGCTGTCCGGGTCCGTGCAGGAGGTCCCCGTCGACCGGATCGACGGGACGGCGACGCTGTCCTACGCGTTGCTGTCCGAGCAGCTCGGCTCGGGCACTACGCTCACCCGCGAGGGCGAGGGGCTGCGCGTCGAGCGGACGGTGGAGGTGGCCGGCCTCACCGTGCCGCTGACCGCCGTGGGCACGGTGAGCCTCGACGGGAACGACCTCGTCGTCGACGTCGCGGAGGCCTCCGGTGCGGGCGTCGACCTGCCGGCCTCCGTCGTGGACGAGGCCGGCGACCTGCTGGACCTGCGCTACCCCGTCCCGGCGCTCCCGTTCGGTCTGCAGCTGACCGGCGTCACCCCCGGCGACGACGGCGTCGTGGTCACGGTCGAGGCGACCGACACCGTGCTGCGGGGCTGACGCCGGGGCGGCCGGGCTGACGCCGGGAACAGCCGTCGATCCGGTCGGGTTGCCCGGGGAGTGGGTGCGGCGACGGTCCTCGAGGAGCTGGGTGTGCGTCCCGGCGACGCCGACCTGACCGTCGTGCAGTTCTCCACGGCGTTCTGCGCGCCGTGCCGGGCCACGCGTGCCCGGCTGAGGCAGCTGGCCGCGACCCGGCCGGGGTTGTCGGTCGTGGACGTCGACGCGGAGCGGCACCTCGAGGCCGTCCGTGCGCTCGACGTCCGTCGGACCCCGACCCTGCTGTTCCTCGACCGCGGCGGCCGCCTGGTCGGGCGCACCGACGCGGCACCGCGGGCCAGGGAGCTGACCACCCTGGTGGACGGGCACCTCGGTGCACGGCCCGGTGCCCAGGACGGGCGGGAGGTGTGATCCGTTACCCTCGCGCTGTGGGCTTCCTGCTGACCTCGCGCCGCACGGTGGACCTGTGCCGCGTCGGCAGTTGCCTGTGTCCGGTCCGCTGAGGGCCGCTCCGGCACGTCCCCACCTGCCCCGACCGACACGGGGTGACCCGGCCGCTCGCCCGGCCCGCGCGGCTCCGCCCGGCAGCGGCCCGCTCTCTCAGCACAGCTGAACCGCCCGGCGGGTCGTACCGGCCCGCTCCGTCCGACCCCCGCACCCACCACAGGGAGGAACACCCCCCATGAGTCGCAGCGACGTGCTCGTCTCCGCCGACTGGGCCCAGGAGCACCTCGGCCAGTCCGGCTTCGTCTTCGTCGAGGTCGACGAGGACACCAGCGCCTACGACAAGGGCCACATCGAGGGCGCGGTCAAGCTGGACTGGAAGAAGGACCTCCAGGACCCGCTGCGCCGTGACTTCGTCAGCAAGGAGCAGTTCGAGCAGCTGCTCTCCGAGCGTGGCATCAGCAACGACGACACCGTCGTCCTGTACGGCGGCAACAACAACTGGTTCGCCGCGTACGCCTACTGGTACTTCAAGCTCTACGGCCACCAGGACGTCAAGCTGATCGACGGCGGCCGCAAGAAGTGGGAGCTCGATAGCCGCCCGCTGTCGACCGACGCGGTCTCGCGGCCGGCCACGCAGTACCAGGCGCAGGAGCCCGACACCTCCATCCGCGCGTTCCGCGACGAGGTCGTGGCCGCGATCGGCCAGAAGAACCTGGTCGACGTCCGCTCGCCCGACGAGTTCACCGGCAAGCTGGTCGCCCCGGCCCACCTCCCGCAGGAGGGCGCGCAGCGTCCGGGCCACATCCCGAGCGCGGTGAACGTGCCGTGGAGCAAGGCGGCCAACGAGGACGGCACCTTCAAGAGCGACGACGAGCTGGCCAAGCTCTACGCCGACGCCGGCCTCGACACCTCCAAGGACACCATCGCCTACTGCCGGATCGGCGAGCGCTCGAGCCACACCTGGTTCGTGCTGCGTGAGCTGCTCGGCCACCAGAACGTCAAGAACTACGACGGCTCCTGGACCGAGTACGGCTCCCTCGTCGGCGTCCCGATCGAGAAGGGGGCCTGAGCATGTGCGGCGCTCCCAAGCAGGGCGGTGCCCTGGCGGGCGTGGACCTGACGACCCAGACGGTCATCCAGGGCTCGGTGTGGCACGACGGCTCCCCGGTCGCGGGCGCCTACGTGCGACTGCTCGACTCCACCGACGAGTTCACCGCCGAGGTCGTCACCAGCCCCGAGGGCGAGTTCCGGTTCTTCGCCGCTCCCGGCGACTGGAAGCTCCGCTCCCTCGCGCCGGTCGGCAAGGGTGAGCGCGTGCTCACCGCGGACGTGGGCCTGAACGAGACCACGGTCGCGATCGGCTGAGGACAGCCTCCACGGCGCCCGTCCCGGCACCTGCCGGGGCGGGCGCTGTCGCGTTCCCGGACAACCGGAGCTCACCGCCGCTGCGCGGCGTGCCGCCCCGGTGGCTGGTGGACGGCGGCGTCGCGCCTCGCGACGTCCGGGATGTCGGGCTCGCCCGACGCCGCTGTCCAGGTGCTGTCAGCTCTCGAGGTGGAACGGCGCCGGTCAGAACGGTGGCGGGTCGTCGTCGGGCGGCAGCGGCTGTGGCTGAGGCTCATCGGCCGGCCGTGGTCCCGGTACCGGTGGCCGGAGGCGGGGGGGGCGGGTGGTGCGGGTGATCCCGGACGGGGTGGTCACGTGCAGGCCACGGTCGTCGGTCATGGCGAAGTGCCAGCCTCGGGCGAAGGTCTTCAGCCAGTGGTGACTCAGCCGGTGGTGACTGCGGCAGAGACAGCACAGGTGCGGTCGTGGTGACTGTTGCTGCTCCTCGGCACGAAGGCGGCCGTGACAGAACGGGCGCAGGAGCAGCCGCCGTCGGGAGCGTCCTCCCGTCGTCGCAAGGCACCGCGTCGCCCTCCTGGGGGCGAAGACGAGGACGACGCCCCCATCCGCCTCGGGTCGGCCGCGACGCGCGCGACCGCCAGCGGCCGGGTGCCGACCGTCATCCGCCGTGCAGGCCGATGAGCGCGGCGAGTTCGTCCATCGCCCGGTCGAAGTAGCGGTCGGCGTCCTGCACCGAGCCGACGAAGTGCCCGAACAGCTCGAAGCTGATCGTCCCGTAGAGCGAGCTCCAGGCGAGCAGTGCCCGCAGTCGGACGGTGTCGTCGAGAGCCGGGTGCTCGCCGCCGAGCACCGTGACCGCGTCGTCGCTGATCAGGGCCGGGTCCCGTCCGACCCCCACGGCCGGAGGCAGCGCGCCTCTGCGGGCGGCGTCCTCCAGGACCCGGCCCAGGACGACGCCGACGCGGCTGGCCGCGGGCACGGTGTCGCGCGGCGCCGCGTAGCCGGGGACCGGCGAGCCGTAGAGCAGCGCGTACTCGTGCGGGTGGGCCCGCGCCCACTGCCGGACCGCGCGGCAGACGGCCAGCCACCGCTCCCCAGGGGCGGCGCCCGGGTCGTCCGCGGCCTCCGCGGCAGCCCCGAGGGCGTCGTAGCCGTCGATGATCAGCCGGGTCAGCAGGTCGTCCCGGCTGGGGAAGTAGCGGTACAGCGCCGACGAGGCCATGCCGAGCTCCCGCGCCACGGCCCGCAGCGAGAGCGCGGCAGCCCCCACCTCGGCCAGCTGCCGGCGCGCGGCGTCGGTGATCTCTGCGGTCAGCTCGGCGCGGACACGCTCGCGGGCGGTGGGCGGCACGTCGGCCATCCTGTCAGGTGGAGATCATCGCACGCAATCGAGAGCGCTGCTCTTGACGGCATCCCGAACGCCGTGCGAGCGTCGACCGCATCCGAGAGCACCGCTCTCTCATTGACCGTGAAGGAGTCCGCCATGGCACTGCACGTCATCGTCGGGAAGGGCCCGGTCGGGACGGCGACCGCCGAGCTGCTCGCCGCCCAGGGGCACCGTGTCCGGGTCTTGTCCCGCAGCGGCGGGACGTCCACCGACACGGTCGAGCACCGGCGCGTCGACGCCGCCGACGCCGACGCGCTCACCGCGGCGACCCAGGGCGCGAGCGCCCTCTACAACGCAGTGAACCCCGCGTACCACCGCTGGGCGATCGACTGGCCGCCGGTGGCCGCGGCGCTGCTGACCGCCGCCGAGCGCACCGGCTCGGTGCTGGTCACGATGGCCAACCTCTACGTCTACGGCCGCCCGCCCGGCCCCATGTCACCCGGCAGTCCGCTGGCCGCCACCGACCTCAAGGGCGTGGTGCGGCGGCGCATGTGGGCGGAGGCGCTGGCCGCGCACGAGGCCGGCCGGGTGCGGGTGACCGAGGCCCGCGCCGCGGACTTCGTCGGCCCGCAGGTGCCGCCAGGGCAGTCGCACCTGGTCCGCCAGCTGCCCGCCCTGCGGCGCGGTCGGCGCGCCTGGGTGGTCGGGGACCCCGACGCGCCGCGCAGCTGGGCCCACCTGCCCGACGTCGCCGCCACGCTGGCCACCCTCGGCACCGACGAGCGGGCGCTCGGCCGGGCCTGGCACGTCCCCAGCGCGCCGCCTCGGTCGCAGCGCCAGGCGCTGACCGACCTCGCCGCCGCGATGGGCGCACCCGCCGCCCGCGTCTCCCGGATCCCGTGGACGGTCCTCCGCGGCATCGGGCTCGTCTCGCCGGTCATGCGCGAGGTCGTCGACGTCCGGCACCAGTTCGACCAGGAGTACGTCATCGACGCCGAGGCCACCACCGCGACCTTCGGGCTGACCGCGACGCCGTGGGCCGAGGTCGTCGCCGCGACCGCGGGCGTGCAGCCGGCGACCACCTGACGAAGCACCCCGTCCTCCTCACCGCTCGCAGGCTCGCTGCGAGCCTCTGGACGGGGCCGCCTGGACGGGGCCGTGCCGGCTCGTCACCAGCCGGTCCTACGGTGGAGCGCATGGTCTCTGCGTGGGTCCTCGTCACGCTGGCGGCGCTCGCCGCCCTCGGCTGCGGGTACGGCGCCGCCCGGCTCGCCCGCCGGCCCGAGGAGGCGCGTCGATGACGGACGCGACCGAGCTGCCGGTCCCCGACACCGCCGACGTCCGCTCCGGGCCGGAGGTCTCCGAGGAGCTGCTCGCCCTGCTGCCGCTGCTCGGCGAGTGGCACGGGGAGGGGCAGGCCGCCGGCGCCGAGGGCGACCACCGGTTCGGTCAGTGGATCCGGTTCAGCCACGACGGGCGGGGTTTCCTCGCCTACGAGTCGCGCAGCTGGCGGCTCACCGACGACGGCCGGATCGTCGGTCCCGATTACCGCGAGTCCGGCTTCTGGCGGCCCCGCGGCCGGGACGATGTCGAGCTGCTCGTGGCCAGCCCCGACGGGCTGGTGGAGATCTACGTCGGCCACGCCCGGACGACGACCAGCTGGGAGCTGGCCAGCGACGTCGTCGCCCGCACCCCGGATGCGCCGGACGTGGCCCGGGCCGTGCGGCTCTACGGCATCGTCGAGGGCGCGCTCATGTACGCCATCGACCGTGCGGGCACCGACCGCCCGCTGGCGCCCACCATGTCCGCCCGCCTGGAACGGATCCGATGAGCGACGCCGCCGTGGCCCCGCCGTCGCCCACCCTCCCCGCCACCCCGAGACACGTCGCCGACCGCTACGTCGACGCCGTCTGCGACCTCGACCCGATCGTCGCCACCTCGCTGGGCACCCGGCCCGGTGACGACCGGCTGCCCGACCCCAGCCCGGCCGGACTCGAGGCCGAGGCGCAGCTGGCCCGCGACACGCTCGCTGAGCTCGACCGCGTGCTCGCCGCGAACCCTGCGCTGGCCGACGACCCGGTGGAGCGGCGCTGCGCCCGGCTGCTGCGCGAGCGGCTCGGCGCGGAGCTGGCCCCGCACGAGGCCGGGGAGGGTCTGCGGGCGCTGTCGAACCTGACCAGCCCGGTGCACTCGGTCCGGCAGGTCTTCCTGCTCATGCCCGCGGCCACCGACGAGGACTGGGCGGTGATCGCCCGCCGCATGGCGCGGGTGCCGGAGGCCTTCCGGGGCTTCCGCGCCGCCCTGGAGGAGGGGGCCCGGCGCGGCCTGTTCGTCGCCCCGCGGCAGGTCTCGACCGTGGTCGGGCAGCTCGGCGAGTGGCTGGCCGGGTCGTTCTTCGCGGGCTTCGCCGCCCGCGGCCCCGAGTCGCTGCGCGGCGAGCTGGCGGCTGCGGCGAGCGCGGCCGACGCGGCGGTGGCCGAGGTCCGGGACTTCCTCCGCGACGGCTACGGCCCACGGGCCGAGGGGACGCCGGACGCCGTCGGCCGCGACCGGTACGCCCTCGCCGCCCGCCGGTGGACCGGCTCCGACCTCGGCGCGGGCAACGGGCTGGAGGAGGCCTACGCCTGGGGCTGGGCCGAGCACCGGCGGATCCTCGCCGAGCAGCGCGCCGCCGCACTGGAGGTCGTGCCGGGGGCCACGCCCATGGAGGCGATGCGTTGGCTGGACGTCCACGGCCCGGCCGTCGAGGGCGTCGAGGCCATCCGGGAGCGCCTGCAGGCGATGATGGACCAGGCGATCGCGGACCTCGACGGCACGCACTTCGAGCTGGCCGAGCCGGTGCGCCGGGTCGAGGCGATGATCGCGCCACCGGGCAGCGCCGCCGCCCCCTACTACACCCGCCCGGCGCAGGACTTCTCCCGCCCGGGGCGCACCTGGTTGCCGACCCTCGGCCGCGAGCGCTTCCCGCTGTGGGACCTCACCTCGATCTGGTACCACGAGGGCGTCCCGGGTCACCACCTGCAGCTGGCGCAGTGGGCGCTGGTCTCCGGCGAGCTGTCGACGTACCAGACGTCGCTGGGCTCGGTGAGCTCGAACGTCGAGGGCTGGGCGCTCTACGCCGAGCGGCTCATGGACGAGCTCCGCTACTTCCCCGACCCCGGCACGCGCCTGGGCTACCTGGACGCCCAGCAGCTGCGGGCCATGCGTGTCGTCGTCGACATCGGCATGCACCTGCGGCTGCCGGTCCCGGACGACGCCGAGGGGGTCCTGGCCGAGCACCGCGGACGGCCGTGGACGCCAGAGCTCGGGCGGGCCTTCTTCGGCGAGCACAGCGGGGCCACGCCGGCCTTCCTCGACAGCGAGCTGGTGCGCTACCTGGGGCTCCCCGGCCAGGCGATCAGCTACAAGCTCGGGGAGCGGGCCTGGCTGGAGGGCCGGGAGGAGGCGCGCAAGGCCCGCGGGGACGCGTTCGACCGCAAGGCCTGGCACATGGCCGCGCTGTCGCAGGGCTCGCTCGGGCTCGACGACCTCGCCGCGGAGCTCGCCGTCCTCTAGCGGCCGCGCTGCAGGGACCCGCCTTGAGCGTGCGAGCGGTGGGGGCGGGCTGGTCCGTCGTCAATCGGACGCGTCGGGGGGCAGCGGGTTGACCGTGTCGCCGTCCCAGGTGACGCGCTGGCCGGGGAGCACCTGCGCCACCTCCAGTTCGGAGGCGTCGAGCAGGTCGGTGACGCAGGCGGCGCTGCCCCCGACGTAGGTGGTCACCAGGTCGATGTCGGTGGCGACGAACCACGCGCGGTCGGCCGGCCACCACAGGTTCGCGCTCTGGCTCGACGGCTCGGTCAGCAGGTTGGCCGCCGCGAGCTCCACGGGGCCCTGGAGCAGCCAGTACGCCCGGCGGTCGAGCTCCAGGCGAGGCGCCGGCGAGGTGTCGGCCCAGTGCGTGGACAGGCCGAACCAGCAGTCGCCGGGTGTGGTGGTGTGCTCCCGGAGGACGGCGGCCAGCCGGGTGGCGACGTGCTCGGGCAGGTGGCCCATCGCCGGGGCGTCGTCCCACAGCGGGGTCTGGTTGTCCTCGCCGAAGTAGTCCATCGACCCGGTGACCGAGCCCCACTGCATGAGGGGGTGCGCCACGGTGCCGTTGGCCGCGGCCACCGCCGTCCAGGACACGTCGACGTCGACGAGGCCGTCGTACCGGACGGCCGGGTGGAAGACCCGGGCGTACGCCGCGAAGACGGGCGGGACGAGCGCGGCCACGGTCGCGGGGTCCGCGCCGCGCAGCGCCGCTTCGACCCAGGCCGCCGGGGAGAGGTCCGTCTCGACGCGGCGGCCGGCGAACACCCGCGGACCTCCCCCGAGAACGGACAACCCCCGGGCTGCTCCGCGGCGCCCGCCCCTGCACGAGCAGGGGAGTCGCACGCGGGCCGGCTGGACAAGTGCCGGCGGCCCGGGGGTCGGGTGACTGTCCGGTTCTCGCTCGCCGCCGTACGACGGACGGGCGATCTGCCGTCGCTCAGACTGTCGTCTGAACGGGCGGCCCATCTGGACGGCGGCTAGCGGACAGCCACCTCACGAGTCCGATAAGCATGCAAAGTTCGGACCACCTCCCTTCTCGTGTACCTCGACGGTACGTCGCTCCCGGGGGGCTCGGCAACGCGGATTCTCAGCCGTCAGCGGAACGGCCCGGGGCGGCGTCGCGCCGCTGGTAGACGTCGGGGATCCCGTCGGCGTCGCGGTCGGCCCGCTCCTCCTCGGCGATCCGCCGGTAGCGGCGGTTGCGCAGCCGCAGGACGACGGCGGCGAGCAGGGCCGCGGTCAGCGTGCCGGTGAGGATGCCCACCTTGGCGTGGTCGTAGGCCGCGGAGCCGAGGCCGTAGGCGAGCTCGGTGATCAGCAGCGACACGGTGAAGCCGATCCCACCCAGCAGGGCCAGGCCGACGACGTCCGGCCAGCCGAGGTCCTCGTCGAGCTCGGCCCGGGTGAAGCGGGACACCAGCCACGTCGAGGCGGTGATGCCGATCGCCTTCCCGGCCACCAGGCCGACGGCGATCCCGAGCGCGACCGAGTCGGTCACCGAGGCGCCGAGCCCGGAGAGCCCGCCGACGGCCACGCCGGCGGAGAAGAACGCGAACACCGGGACGGCGACCCCCGCCGACAGCGGCCGCAGCCGGTGCTCGAAGTGCTCGGCCAGACCCGGCCCCGCCGCCGGGCCGCCGGCGGCCTCGCTCCGCGGCACGGGCACGGTGAACGCCAGGAGCACCCCGGCCACGGTGGCGTGCACCCCGGACTCGTGCACCAGCACCCAGGTGAGCGCCGCCAGCGGGAGGAGCAGCCACCACGCGCGCACCCGCCGTTGCACGAGGAGACCGAACACCGCGAGCGGTACGAGCGCCAGCAGCAGCGGGACCACCGAGAGGTCCTCGGTGTAGAAGACGGCGATCACCACGATCGCCAGCAGGTCGTCGACGACGGCCAGGGTGAGCAGGAAGGTCCGCAGCCCGCTGGGCAGGTGGGTGCTGATCACCGCCAGGACGGCGAGGGCGAAGGCGATGTCGGTCGCCGACGGGATCGCCCAGCCGCGCAGGGCGCCGTCGTCCCGGCCGAGGTTGAACAGCACGAACAGGAGGGCCGGCACGGCCATGCCACCGACGGCGGCGGCCACCGGCAGCGCGGCACGCCGCGGGTCGCGCAGGTCGCCCGCGACGAACTCGCGCTTGAGCTCCAGCCCGGCGACGAAGAAGAAGAGCGCGAGCAGCCCGTCGGCCGCCCAGGTGCCGAGGGTGAGGTCCAGGTGGAGTGATGCCGGACCCACCGTGGTGTCGCGGAGCGTCTCGTACGCCTCCGCCCACGGCGAGTTGGCCCAGACCAGCGCGATCGCGGCGGCGACCAGCAGCAGGGCGCCGCCGACGGTCTCCTTGCGGAGGACGTCGGCGATCCGGCGGGCCTCGGGCCAGGACCCTCGTCCGAAGAGGCGGGAGGGTGTCGTCACGGGGCGGCTCCAGGGGGGAGGGGTCGGGTCGAGACCTGCCGACCAGACTTCCCGGCGCACCTGCCGCGAACCCTACAAGGACCCCGTCCCCCTCACCGCTCGCAGGCTCGCGGCGAGACCCTCCAGGGGCCTGGCGCGCACCGGCGGGCGGGCGCGCGCTCCGTACAGTGGGCGCCGTGACTGCCCGCTCCACGACCGGTTCCCGGAGCAGCCGGTGAGGCTCGCCGAGCTGGCCGGGCGCCGGGTGGGCGTGTGGGGACACGGGCGCGAGGGGCGGGCCGCCGTCCGCGCCGCGGAGGCGGCCGGAGCCGCCGGCATCGTCGTCATCGACGCCGTTGCGCCGGCCGCCGACGCCCTGCCGTCGGGTGTCGAGGCGGGCACCGACGTCGCGGCGCTGGGCTCCTGCGACGTCGTCCTGCGATCCCCGGGCATCAGCCCGTACCGCGAGGACGCGCAGGCGCTCGCCGCCCGCACGACGATGGCGTCGGGCACCGGGATCGCGCTGGCCGAGTTCGGCGCCCGGTCGGTGCCGACCCTCTGCGTCACCGGCACCAAGGGGAAGAGCACCACGAGCGCGCTGGCCGCCGCCGTCCTCAGCGCCGCCGGGCGGCCCGCCGTGCACGCCGGGAACATCGGCACACCGCTGCTCGACGTCCTGCTGGACGGCCAGGTCACCGGAGGGGAGGCCCCCGCCGGCACCTCGCTGGTCGTCGAGGTGTCGAGCTACCAGGCGGCCGCGGTCGACGACTTCTCCGGCTGGGGCGCGGTCACCTCGCTGGCGCCCGAGCACCTCGACTGGCACCGCTCCGTCGACGCCTACTACCGCGACAAGCTGCACGTGTTCGCCCGGTGCGGCCCGGGCACCGTGGTCGTCGGCGGGCAGGCGCGCGCCACCGCCGAGCGGTACCTCGACCCGGCGGTGCTCGTCGACCCGGGCGACGTCCTCCCCGGGGAGCGGCTGGCCGGCTTCCGGCTCGTGCACCTGCCGGGGCTGCACAACGTGGCCAACCTGCACGTCGCGCTGGCCGCCTGCGTGCAGATGGGGGTCGACCTCGCCGCATCCGGCGACGCCGTCCGGGCCGCGGTGGCCGACTTCCGGGCCCTGCCGCACCGGCTCTCCCCGGTCGCCACCCGGGACGGCGTCACGTTCGTCGACGACACGCTGAGCACCACCCCGGTGTCGGTGCTGGCCGCGCTCGACGCGTTCGCCGGGCAGCACGTGACCCTGCTCGCCGGCGGGCAGGACCGCGGCCTGGACTACACCGGCCTGGCCCGCGCCGTGGTGGCCCGCGACGGTGCCGTGCGGGTGCTCACCGTCCCCGACACCGGGGCCCGGCTGGCCGCCGACATCCGCACGGAGGCGGCCCGCGTGGGGGCCGTCGCGCCGGTCACCGAGACGGCGTCCCTGGACGAGGCCGTGGCCGCGGCCCTGCGCACGGCGCCCCGCGGCGGGGTCGTGCTGCTCTCACCGGGCGCCCCCAGCTACAACCGCTACCGCAACTACGAGGAGTTGGCACGGACCTATGAGCAGATCCTCCTCGACGCCGGAGCGCAGCGTGTCTGAGCCGTTCGTCGTGGCCGACCGCTCGCTGGACCTCGCCACGGGTGAGGCGGCGTTCACCTACCGGCTGGGCGAGGACGAGTTCACCGAGCGGCTCACCCTGGACCCCGCGCTGCTGACCGGCGCGAACCCCGCCCGCCTCGACGCCGCCCTCGACCTGGTGCACCTGGTCATGGGCACCAGCTACTACAAGCTGCGCGCGCCGGGCCGGGTCGTCGTGCGCCGGCCGGTCACCAAGGCCCAGTTCGCCGTGGCCGAGGCCGCGTACACCCACGGGCTGGGCGAGTTCGCGGCGGTCAACCACCTGCCCGTGCCGCACGAGGTGGCGTGGGAGGTCGAGCTGCGGTCGGCCGACCCGGTCCCGGCGGACGCCGGGGGCCACGGCGCGCTGCTCCCGGTCGGCGGCGGCAAGGACTCCGCGCTGGCGCTGGTCGTCGTCACCCCGGCCACCGCGCTGGCGGTCAACCCGACCGACGCGCAGCGTGACGTCACGAGCGCCGCGGGGGTGCCGCTGCTCGGCGTCCGGCGGCGGCTGGACCCGCTGCTGGGCGAGCGGACGGCGGCCGGCGGGCTGAACGGGCACGTGCCGGTCACCGCGATCAACTCGGCGATCTCGACGCTGGTGGCGGTGCTCGGCGGCTTCGACCCGGTGGTGTTCGCCAACGAGCGGTCGGCCGACGAGGAGACGCTGGAGATCGACGGCGCCCGGGTGAACCACCAGTACTCGAAGTCCTACGAGTTCGAGCGGTTCTTCGCCGCGGCCGCCGCCGAGGTGGGCGTCGGCTACTTCAGCCTCACCCGGCAGCTGTCGGAGCTGGCCACGGTCGCCGCGGTCGCCGCCCTGCCCGGCCTGCGCGGGCACGTCCTCAGCTGCAACCGCTCCTACACGCAGGCGCACATGGGCTTCGGGGACGGCGGCACGGCGACCCAGCGGTGGTGCCTGCACTGCGACAAGTGCCTGTTCACCTTCCTGTGCTTCGCGGCGTTCCTCGAGCCGGCCGAGGCGGTGGAGGTGTTCGGGGGCAACCCGCTGGAGGACCTCTCCCTCGTCGACGGCTTCCGCAAGCTGTGGGCGACGGAGAAGCCGTTCGACTGCGTGGGAGAGCGGGCGGAGAGCGCCGCGGCCATGGCGCACCTGGCCGGCAGCACGGTGTGGAGCGGGTTCCCCGTCGTCCGCGCGCTCGGTGGAGAGGCGGCGGCCTTCGCCGCGGTCACCGGCGCCACGGTCGCCGGCTTCCTCGAGCCGCGGGGGGAGCACGCGATCCCCGAGACGCACCTCGCGGCACTCCACCGGGTGCTCGCGGAGGCCCGCTCGCCGGTGCGGTGAGCGCCGCCCGGCTGGCGGCCATCGAACGCGCGGCGCTGCGGCCCGGCGCCCGCGACGTCACCGGGATCGGCGCGGCCGTCGCCGGCCAGCTCGCCCGGCTGGCCGGGGACCTCGCCGCCGCCGGCCGGGCCCGCACGCGGGTCGGCCTGGTGACCGGCGTCCACATCGCGTGGGCGCCCCGCCCCGCGGCCGAGACCGACGGCCCGGTCGGCACCGCCGTCCTCGCCGCGGCGCTGGCCGCCCTGGGTGCCGAGCCGGTCGTCGTCACCGACGAGCCCTGCGCCGAGGTGACCGCGGCCTGCCTGGGCGTCCTCGGCGCGGGCCGCCTGACGGTCGTCCCGACGGGGGACGACGCCGCCGCGGTGACCGCCCGGGTCGCAGGACTCGCCCTCTCGCACCTGGTCGCCGTGGAGCGGCTCGGGCCCAACGCGGAGGGCCGGGTGCTGACGATGCGGGCGGTGGACATCACGCCGTCCACCGCGCCGCTGCACGCCGCGTTCGCCCTGCCGGGGCTGGTCACCGGCGCGGTCGGTGACGGCGGCAACGAGATCGGCATGGGCAACGTGCCGGTCGAGGTGGTCGCCGCCTGCGTCGCGCACGGCCAGCGGATCGCCTGCCGCGTGCCGGTGGGCGCGCTGGTGACGGCCGGCACGTCCAACTGGGGCTGCTACGCGCTGGTCGCCGCGCTCGCGGTCCTGGCGCCGCGGCACGGGGCGGCGCTGCGCACGCTGCTCGACCCGGCGGTGGACGCCGCGGTGCTCGACGCGGCCACCGCCGCCGGCGGCATCGACGGCGTGACGGGCTCGCCGGGCGCCTCGGTGGACGGCGTGCCGGTGCCCGCCTACGCCGACCTGCTCGCCGACCTCCGCCACCTCGCCCGGGCATAGGCTCCTCGGTGTGGCCGACTCGCCCCGCTCCGAGCTCGCCGCGCCGCTGGCCGAACGCCTGCGGGCCCGCGGCCTGCGGCTGACCACCCAGCGCCAGCGGGTGCTCGCCGCCGTCGCCTCGATCGAGCACGCCACCCCCGAGGCGATCAGCGCGCGGCTGCGGGAGGAGGCCGGCCCGGACGGCGCCGCCCCCGACACGTCGACCGTCTACCGCACCCTCGAGCTGCTGGAGCGGCTCGGCCTGGTGTGGCACACCCACCTCGGCAGGGGCGCGCCGGTCTACCACGCCGCCGAGCACCCGCACGTGCACGTCGTGTGCCAGGGGTGCGGGGAGATCTTCTCGGCCGACCCCGCGCTGCTGGACTCCGCGGCGGAACGTCTCGCGGCCGAGCTGGGTTTCCAGCTGGACGTGGGGCACGTCGCGCTCTCCGGGACGTGTCGCGCCTGCCGCGAACGAGCCGACCAGGAGAAGTCATGAGCACCGCGCCGTCCCCCCTGCTGTCCCGCCCCGGCGCCGTCGCCGTACCGGACGGGTCCGTCGCCGCGCACCACGGGGACCCGCTGCGCGAGCAGCGCGCGCTGGCCGAGGGGGCCGGCCTGGTCGACCGCAGTGACCGCGACGTCCTCGCCGTCCCCGGCGCCGACCGGCTGACCTGGCTGCACAGCCTCACCACGCAGCACCTCGACCGGCTGGCCGACGGCGCCGGCGCCGAGGCGCTGGTCCTGTCGCCCAACGGGCACGTTGAGCACCACCTCGTGCTCGCCGACCTGGCCGGCACGACCTGGGCCGACGTCGAGCCGGGCACCGGCGCGGCGCTGCAGACCTTCCTCGACCGGATGCGGTTCATGCTCCGCGTCGAGCCGGCCCTGGTCACCGCGGAGTGGGCGCTGCTGTCGCTGGCCGGGCCGCGGGGCGACGCCGTCCTCGCCGCCGCCGGGCTGCCCGTGCCGGCCGCGGCGTACGAGGTGCGCGCTCTGGACGGCGGCGGCTGGGTGCGGCGGATGCCGCCGGTCGGTGAGGGCGCGCCCGTGGTGGACCTGCTGGTGCCCCGCGCCGAGCTGGCCGCCCGCGCCGACGCGCTGGGCGCGGCGGGGGCGACCCCGGCCGGGCTGGACGCGTTCGAGGCGCTGCGGGTCGAGGCCCGCCGTCCCCGGTTCGGCGTCGACACCGACCACCGCACCATCCCCAACGAGACCGGCTGGCTGACCAGCGCCGTCCACCTGGACAAGGGCTGCTACCGCGGCCAGGAGACCGTGGCGCGGGTGCACAACCTGGGCCGGCCGCCGCGGCGGCTGGTGCTCCTGCACCTCGACGGGCTCAGCGAGGAGCTCCCCGCGCCGGGCACCCCGGTGCTGGCCGGCACCCGGGAGGTCGGGCGGGCCGGCACCGTCGTCCGCCACCACGAGCTCGGCGCGGTGGCGCTGGCGCTGGTGAAGCAGTCGGTGAAGGCGGATGCCGAGCTGAGCGTGGGCGGCGCCCGGGCGTCGATCGACCCCGACGACGTGCCGGCGGAACTCGACGACGCCCGGACCGCGGCGCGGGAGCGCGTGCGGGTGGTCCGTTCTGCGACGATCCCCCGGTGATCCCCGGCACCCTCATCACGCTCGCCCCCACGGGGGCGGAGTCGGCGAAGGCGGACGTCCCCGCGCTGCCGGTGACCGTCGACGAGGTCGTGGCCACCGCGCGCGACTGCCAGGCGCTCGGCGCCGCCGTCATCCACCTGCACATCCGCGACACCGAGACCCGGCCGACGCTCGAGCTGGGCAGGGTGCGCGAGGTCGTCGCCGCCGTCCGGGAGGCCACCGACCTGGTCGTGCAGATCTCCACGGGTGGCGCGGTGACCGACCCGTTCGACGCCCGCCTCGGCGTCCTCGACGTCGAGCCCGACGCCGCGTCGCTGTCGCTGGGCACGGTCAACTTCGGCCGCGACGTGTTCAGCAACCCCTGGGACCTGATCGTCGAGCTGCACACCCAGATGCAGCAGCGCGGCATCGTCCCCGAGTACGAGGTCTTCGACCTCGGCCACCTGGCCACGCTGACCCGGCTGCTGGACAGGTACGGCCCGCCGCACGGCGGGCACGTGCACGTCGACCTCGTCATGGGGGTCCCCGGTGGCATGCCGGGCACCACGCAGGCCCTCGCCGCCTGCCTGCCGCACCTGCCCCCGGGTGCGTCGTTCGCCGCGACCGGCGTCGGGCGCACCTCGCTGCCGGTGATGCTCGCGGCCCTGTCGGCCGGGGGCCACCTGCGGGTGGGCATGGAGGACACGCTCACCTACGCGCCCGGCGAGCCGGTGCGCGACAACGCGCAGTTGGTGGCCCGGGCGGCAGGGCTCGCCCGGATCGCCCAGCGCCCGCCGATGAGTACGGGGGACGCCCGCGCGTTCCTTGCCATCGACCCGCCCGCCCACAGTTCCATCCCCGTGGAGGCCTCCTCGTGACCCCCGAACCCTCGCCCGCCGGCGGCGCGGCCGTCGACGCGCTGCTCGACCCCGGCTTCCTCGAGGCCGCGGTGCAGCGGCCGATGGCCGACGTCCGCCGGCTGCGCCGCCAGGCCGAGCAGGAGGAGGTCAACCTCTCCTACACGCGCCGGCTGCTGCAGGGTCGGCTCGACATCGTCCGCCGCGAGCTGCAGCGCCGCGCCGAGCACGACGGCCGGTCGCTGGTCGACCTGCTCCCCGAGATCCTGGCCGAGAAGGGCCGGGGCCCGGCGCACGGCCTGGGCCGGCACCAGACGGTGCAGCCGGCCGCGCCGGAGGAGTACGAGTCGTGGGTCAACGCGCTGACCCCCGGCGTCGACCTGTCCGCGGTCCCCGAGCTGAGCGACGGCGACCTCGAGACGGCTGCCCGCGCGCTGGCCGCCGCCGAGAGCTCGCTGTCGGAGCGCCGTCGCGGCGTGCAGCAGGTCATGGACGGGCTGGCCGCCGAACTCGGCCGCCGGTACCAGAACGGCGAGGCCGACGTCGCCGCCCTGCTGGCCGACGAGGGCCGATGAAGGCAGAAGGACCCCGTCCTCCCCACCCTCCGCAAGCTCAGGGCGGGCCCCTGGACGGGGCCGCGTGGCCGGAGAACCCGGTGCTCGCGGAGGTGTGGCGCTCGGGGTTCCTGGAGTCGGTGCACCGGGGCGCGCTGGTCGTCGTCGGCCCGGACGGGCAGGTGCTGTTCTCCGCCGGGGACGTCGACCGGCCGGTGCTGCCCCGCTCGGCGAACAAGCCGGTGCAGGCCGCCGCGCTGCTCGCCGCCGGCTGGACGCCCCGCACGGGCGAGGAGCTCGCGATCGGCGCCGGCTCGCACACCGGGGAGGACGGCCACCGTGAGCTCGCCGCGGCGGTGCTGGCCGCCGCCGGTCTGGGCCCGGACGACCTCGGCTGCCCGCCGGCGCTGCCGTCGGACGAGGCCACCCGGGCGGCCTGGCTCGCGGCCGGCCGGGAGCCGGAGCGGCTGGCGATGAACTGTTCGGGCAAGCACGCGGCGATGCTCGCCGCCTGCGTCGCGGCGGGCTGGCCGACCGAGGGCTACCTGGAGCGCGACCACCCGCTGCAGCAGGCGATCGAGGAGCGGCTGGGCGCGGCCGCGGGGACACCGGTCACCGCGGTCGTCGTCGACGGCTGCGGCGCCCCGCAGCACGCACTGCCGCTCACCGGCCTCGCCCGCGGCGTCGCCTCGCTGGTCGAGGCCGCGCCCGAGAGCCACGGGCGGTCGGTCGCCGACGCCATGCGCACCCACCCCTGGTTCGTCGCCGGCACCGGCCGCGACGACACCGAGCTCATGCGGGCCGTCGACGGGTTGCTGGTCAAGGTGGGTGCGGACGGCGTGCACGTGGCCGCGCTGCCCGGTCGCGGCGCGGTGGCGCTGAAGCTCGACGACGGCGGTGAGCGCGGTCGCACCCCCGCCCTCTGCGCGGGGCTGCTGCGGCTCGGCGTCCCGGCCGAGCGACTGGCCCCGTTCGCGCTGACCCCCGTCACCGGCGGGGACGGCGTGGTCGGTGAGGTCCGCTCGGCCGCCGTCCTGCGGCGTTGAGCCGAACGCCGGAGCTGTGAGGCAGCTCACACAGGAGTGCTAGCGCTACCGCTTGCAGGAGCAAGCGCCGCTGGCTAGCGTCGTGGACGTGCAGACGCCCGGCGAGTTCGTGCGCGAGCAGGTGACCACCGTCCGGGAGAAGGTGGACCAGCTCGCGGGCAGCGTCGCGGAGACGGTGGCCGCGGAGCGGTCCAAGGTCTCGGCGACCAGCTCGCAGGTCGGCGACTTCATCCGGGAGCAGCGCAGCGCCGCCCGGGTGTCCCTGCGCGAGCTCGCCCGCAGCGCCGGCGTGAGCAACCCGTACCTCTCCCAGGTGGAGCGGGGGCTGCGCAAGCCGTCGGCGGAGATCCTGGCCGCCATCGCCAAGGGCCTGAAGATCTCGGCCGAGACGCTCTACGAGCAGGCCGGGATCCTCGACCGCCGGTCCGGCAACCCGGACACCGTGGCGGCCATCCGGTCCGACCCGTCGCTCTCCGAGCGGCACAAGGCGGTCCTGCTCGAGCTCTACGAGACCTACGTCCGCGAGCACGCCGCCAGCGCGTCCCCCGCACCGACCTCACCCCAGACCCCGCGAACCAAGAAGGAGTCGGCATGACCGCCACCGAGAACCTGAAGAAGGCCAGCCGGACCGTCGTGGTCCAGCAGAAGACCGCCCTGCTCGCCGCCGTCGGCGCGGGTGACCTCGCCGTCGAGCGGGCCCGCGTCGCCGCCGCCACCCTGCGCGCCAAGGCCGAGGCCCTGCCCGGCGAGGCCCAGGTCCAGGCCGACCTGGCCGCCAAGGAGGCCCGCACCCGCGCCACCGAGGCCGCCCACCGCGCCAAGGACGCCGTGCAGTCGGCCCGCACCTCCGCCCAGCACGTCGCCTCCGCCGTCCGCCCCGACGCGGTGGCCGACACCCTGTCCGGTCTGGTCAGCACCGCCCGCACCCAGGCGGTCGCCACCATCGAGACCCTCGCCCTCCGCGGCGGCAAGGTCGTCGAGGAGCTGCGCCGTCAGCCCACCGTCCGGAAGATCGTCTTCCGCGCCGAGCGTGCCGTCGACGCCGTCGAGGACCGTCTCGAGGACGTCCTCGAGGAGACCTCCGAGGCCGTGTCCTCGGCCTCCGACGAGGTGACCTCGGTCGCGCAGAAGACGGCCGCCAAGACCGCCAAGGCCGTGGACGCCGTCGAGGAGAAGACCGCCGCGGCGGCCGACTCAGCCAAGGAGGCCCTCGCGGAGACCGACGAGGCGCCCGCGCCGGCCAAGAAGAGCTCGGCCGCCCGCACGAGCACGCCGGTCAAGACCTCGGCCCGCGTGACGCGCGCTCGCACCGCCAAGCGCGCCAACCCGACGGACGTGCCCGCCCAGACCGACGCCTGAGCGAGGACCCCGTCCTCCTCACCCCTCGCACGCTCGGGGTGAGCCTCGGGACGGGGCCGCGGCGGTGCCCTGCACGGGGCCGCCTGCCCCGGAGGGCTGACAGGGCCCCGGAGCCGCACCGCGCGCTCCGGGGCCCTGTGCTGTCCGGGCGCCCCGACGGGGTCGCGCGCTCCCTGGCAGGGCCCGTCCGCGGGGTACCCTCCGGGCATGCTGTCCTTCGACGGGGTCATCTACCTCGGGCTGTACTACGGAGCCCTGGCGCTCACCGCGTACGCCCTCGTCGACGCCCTCGTTCGGCCCGCCGCCGGGTACGTGGCGGCGGGGAAGCTGACCAAGCCCGCCTGGGCGGCCATCACCGGGCTGGCCGTGCTGGTCGTCTTCTGGCAGGGGCCGATGAGCTTCCTCGGGCTGCCGGCGATCATCGCGGCGATCGTCTACCTGGTCGACGTCCGGCCCGCCGTCCGCGGACTGCGCCGGGGCGGCAGCAGCTGGTGACCCGTCAGCCCCGGTCCGCGGGCATGACGATCCAGAGCACCAGGTAGGCGACGAACTGCGGTCCGGGCAGGATGCAGGAGAGCACGAACGCCACGCGCAGCCCGGTGACGGACAGGCCGTAGCGCCGCGCGATCCCCGAACAGACACCCGCGATCACCTTGTTGCGGGTGTCGCGGCGCAGCGGCGGGCGGACAGGCGAGGTCATGCGCCCGACCCTACGGTCGTCGCGTGCTCCTGCGGGCGGTTGCCGGCGACATCACCGAGGCCGACGTCGACGTCGTGGTCAACGCGGCCAACCCCGGGCTGCTGGGCGGCGGCGGGGTGGACGGCGCGATCCACGCGGCCGGCGGGCCGGAGATCCTCGCCGAGTGCCGTGCCCACAAGGCCCGGCTGCCCGGGGGCCGGCTGCCGCGTGGACAGGCCGTCGCCACGACCGCCGGCCGCCTCCCGGCCCGCTGGGTGGTGCACACCGCCGGGCCGATCTGGTCGGCCACGCGCGACTACTCCGCGGTGCTGCGCTCCTGCTACACCGAGAGTCTGCGGGTGGCCGACGGGCTCGGGGCGCGCTCGGTGGCCTTCCCCGCGATCTCGGCGGGGGTCTACGGCTGGCCGCTGGCGGACGCCGCCGTCCAGGCCGTCGCCGGGGTGACCGCGGCGACGGTCGAGCACGTGCAGGAGGTCCGCTTCGTGCTGCGCGGCGAGGAGGCGCTCGCGGCGTTCGAGGCGGCGCTGGCCGAGCGCGGCCTCACCGGCTGAAGACGCCCTCCGGTGGCTCGGGGGAGGCCACCGCGTCGACGTCGTGCACCGGCCGCGCCCGCCCGGCGAAGCGGTCGAGCTCGGCGCCCTCGACCACCCTGCTCGGCATCGGGTCGGAGGTGCAGCGGCGGACCAGGGCGGCGATCGGCAGGTCGGCGTCCGAACCGACGGCCACCAGGTTGCCGAAGCGCCGTCCCTTGAGCGTCCCCGGCTCGGCGAGCAGGCAGACGTGCGCGAACACCAAGCGCAGCGTGGCCACCTGGGCGCGGGCGAAGCGCAGCGGCGGGCCGTCGGCGACGTTGGCGACGAACGTGCCCCCCGAGCGCAGCACCCGGTGCGCCTGCCGCACGTACTCGACGCTGGTCAGGTGCGCCGGCGTGCGCGCGCCCGCGAAGACGTCGCTCACGACGACGTCGGCGCCGGCCGGGGGAAGGGCCTCCAGCCCCGCGCGGGCGTCGGCGGCGCGGACCCGGACCCGTGCCCCGCGCGGCAGTGGCAGGTGGGCGCGCACCAGGTCGGTCAGCGGCTGGTCGACCTCCACCACCCGCTGCCGGGAGCCGGGCCGGGTCGCGGCCACGTAGCGGGGGAGGGTCAGGGCGCCGCCGCCGAGGTGGACGACGTCGATCGGCCGCCCCTCCTCGGCGGCCAGGTCCAGCACGTGCCCCATCCGGCGCACGTACTCGAACTCCAGGTGGGACGGGTCCTCGAGGTCGACGTGCGACTGCGGCGTCCCGTTGACCAGCAGCACCCAGGAGCCGTCCCGGTCGGCGTCGCCGAGCAGCTCGGCGACCCCGCCGGCCACGGGCGTGGGGCCCGGGGGGACGACCTCGGGCACGGAGCGCCGGCTCACCGGCCGCGGAGGAGGGCCTCGGCCGCGGGGTCCCCGCTGAGGGTGACCTCGGCCGGGCGGCCCCAGAGCCGGCGGAGCAGGACGTCGGCGGGCGCCTCGAGCCGGGCGTCGGCGCCGCCGTCCGGGACGTCGGTGACGCGCACCGCGCCGCGGTCGACCGCCACCCGCCACCCGCGGCCGGTGTCGGTACAGCGCACCGCCACGGTCGCCGTGGCGGTGGTGAGCGGCTCGGTGTGCGCCCACCGGGGGACGACGACCCGCAGCAGCTCGTCGACGCCGTCCTCGGCCAGCCCGGGGTCGACCGCGGTGACCGGGACCCCGGCGGCGACCTCGAGGTCCATGCGGTGGACGGCGAGCTCGTGGGCCTGGCGGCGGACCCAGGACGCGGCCACCTTCTCGGCGGCGGGGCTCATGTGCCAGGCGGGGGAGTCCGGCAGGGCGTCGCGCAGGGTCCGCACCAGGTCGGCGTGGCCGGCCGCGTACCAGTCGAGCAGGCCGTCGTCCGGCGGGCGCGGCGGAGGGGCCGGGGCGTCGGTCGAGCCGGCCCGCACGATCGCGGTGGCCCAGCGGTGGACGGCGCCGAGGTGACCCACCAGGTCGCGCACGGTCCAGGCGGGGACCCACGGGACGAGAGCGCCGAGACCCGGCGCGGCGGTCAGCCCGGCGTCGACCTCCTGGGCGAGGACGCCGAACCGCTCGCCCTCCTCGACGACGGCCTCGACGCACCGCTGCCGGAGCGCCTCGTCGATCGCCACGGAGGCCATCGTGCCCGACGGCCGGCGCTCAGCCCGGCGCGACCGCCGACCAGCGCACGGTGACCTCGCCCTGCCGCCACCGGCGGGTGGAGCCGACGAACGGCCAGCCCTGGCCGGCGAGGGCCTCGACGGCGGCGGTCCAGCGCTGGCGCGGGCCGAACGTGGACAGCCCCGCCGAGGCGGCCCAGGCCGCGTCGAGGGCCCGGAGGAACTCGTGCACCGGCTGTCCCGGCACGTTGTGGTGGATGAGCGCCTTGGGCAGCCGCTCGGCGAGGTCGGAGGGCCGGTCCAGGTCGGCCACCCGCGCCGAGAGGGTCAGGGTGAGGGGACCGTCGGCGTCCAGGGCCACCCAGGCCGCCCGCCGTCCCCACTCGTCGCAGGTGCCCTCGACCAGCAGGCCGCCGGGGCCCAGCGCGGCGCACATGGTCTCCCAGGCCCGGGCGGCGGACTCCTCGTCGTACTGGCGCAGCACGTTGAACGCCCGGACCAGCACCGGCCGCAGCCCGGCCAGCTCGAAACCGCCGACGCGGAAGTCCACCCGCGGCGGGTCCCGGTCGGCGGCGACCGCGGCCACCCGCGCCGGGTCGATCTCCAGGCCGACCACCTCGACGCCGTGCACCTCCGGGCCCAGCCGGTCGGCCAGCTCCAGGGTGGTCACCGCCGACGACCCGTAGCCGAGGTCCACCACGAGCGGGCGGGCGGCGTCCCGCAGCCGGGGGACCTGCGTGGCCAGCAGCCAGCGATCGACCCGGCGCAACCGGTTGGCGTTGGTGGTGCCGCGGGTGGGCAGGCCGAGGGCGCGCGCCCGGCCGGCCGCCAGGCGGGGGTTGGCCTTCCTGGGGAGGCTGGCCCGGCTCTTGTGATCACCTGCTGCGGCCCCGTCCCGGGCCCCGCCCCCAGCTTGCGAGGGGTGGGCAGGACGGGGTCCTCTCACGGTCCCAAGGGTAGTCGCGGTTAGCGTGGAGCCGTGCACGTCCGACGGAACGCCCCCCTGGCGGAGCTGACGACGCTGGCGGTGGGTGGTCCCGCGGAGCGGCTGGTCGAGGTCGCCGACGCCGACGAGCTGGTCGCCGCCGTGCGCGAGGCCGACGAGGCCGGTCGCCCGATGCTGCTGCTCGGCGGCGGCTCCAACGTCATCGCCCCCGACGCCGGCTGGCCCGGGGACGTCGTCCTCGTCCGCAGCCGCGGCGTGCAGCGCGACGGCGGGCAGCTGGTCGTGCAGGCCGGCGAGCCGTGGGACGACCTGGTCGCCGCCACCGTCGCGCAGGGGCTGGCCGGCATGGAGGCGATGTCGGGCATCCCCGGGTCGACGGGCGCGACGCCGGTGCAGAACGTCGGCGCCTACGGCCAGGAGGTCGCGCAGGTCATCACCGCCGTCCGGGTCTGGGACCGCGCGGAGAAGGCCGAGCGCACGCTGACGCCCGACGACTGCGGCTTCGCCTACCGCGACAGCCGGCTCAAGCGCGAGCCGGGGCGGTTCGTCGTCCTCGAGGTCGCCTTCCTGCTGGAGCCGGGGCAGCTGTCCCGGCCGGTCGGGTACGCCGAGCTGGCCCGGCGGCTGGACGTGGAGCTGGGGGAGCGGGCGCCGCTGGCCGACGTCCGCGCCGCCGTCCTGGAGCTGCGCCGGGGCAAGGGCATGGTCTGGGACCCCGCCGACCCCGACGGCCGCAGCGCCGGCTCGTTCTTCACCAACCCGATCGTCCCGGCCGGGCAGGCCGTGGAGGGCTGCCCGAGCTGGCCCGCCGGCGACGGCCGGGTCAAGCTCAGCGCCGCCTGGCTGGTGCAGCACGCCGGCTTCGGCCGCGGCTTCCGCGAGGGCCGGGTCGGGACGTCGTCCCGCCACAGCCTGGCCCTGACCACGGCCGACGGCGCGACCGCGGCCGAGCTGCTCGCCTTCTCCGACAGGGTCACCGCCACCGTGCGGGAGCGCTTCGGCGTCACCCTGGAACGGGAGCCCACCGCCGTCCGCCCGTGACACTGCGGTCCTCCGGACCCGGCCGCGTCCAGGTGCTCGCCGCGGGCCTGCGAGCGGTGAGGAGGGCGGGCTCCTTCTACTCGCGGTGCACCTTGTGCTGGGCGGCCTGGGCGCGCGGGCGGACGACGAGCAGGTCGACGTTGACGTGGTGCGGGCGGGTGAGCGTCCACGCGACGCAGTCGGCGATGTCCTCGGCCACCAGCGGCTCGCGCACCCCGCGGTAGACCGACTCCGCCTTCTCCGGGTCGCCCACGCGGTTGACGGTGAACTCCTCGGTCTTCACCATCCCCGGCGCGATCTCGACCACCCGCACCGGCTGGTCGTACAGCTCCAGCCGCAGCGTCTCGGCCAGGGTGTGCACCGCGTGCTTGGCCGCCGTGTAGGACGCCCCGCCCTCGTAAGAGATCAGCCCCGCGGTGGAGCCCATGAACAGCAGGTCGCCAGCGCCGGAGGCGATGAGCTTGGGCAGCAGCGCCTTGGTCAGCCGCACGGTGCCGAGCACGTTGACCTCGTAGGTGCGTTCCCACGAGTCGAGGTCGGCCTCGGCGACCGGGGCGGCGTCGAACGCCCCGCCGGCGTTGTTGACCAGCACGTCGACGCGGTCCAGCGCGGCGGCGAACTCCTCGACCGAGGCCGGATCGGTGAGGTCCAGCGGCAGCGCCCGCCCGCCGATGCCGGCGGCCAGCTCGGTCAGCCGGTCCAGCCGCCGTGCCCCCAGGACGACGTCGAACCCCTCGGCGGCCAGGCGCGCGGCGGTCGCCGCCCCGATGCCGCTGGAGGCGCCGGTCACGACGGCGGTCCGGCCGGCACCGGGCAGGCGCGGGGAACCGGATGCAGACTGGGTCGAGGGGTCGGGCATGTGCCCATCCTGGCGTTGTTGCAGGATGGAGAGTCGAGCGGGTGCCGTCCGGCGCCCTCAGCCGAGGCGGGAGGTCGGACGTGGCCGCTCGCCGTCGCCTCCGCTCGGCCGCGCCCCGGCGGGTGGCGACGCTCTCGGTGCACACCAGCCCGCTCGACCAGCCCGGTGCCGGTGACGCGGGCGGCATGAACGTCTACGTCGTCGAGGTCTCCCGCCGGCTGGCCGCGCGCGGCATCGAGGTCGACGTGTTCACGCGCGCCACCTCCAGCGACCTGCCGCCGGTGGTCGAGATGAGCCCGGGCGTCACCGTGCGGCACGTCAGCGCCGGCCCGTTCGAGGGGCTGGGCAAGGAGGAGCTGCCCGGGCAGCTGTGCGCCTTCACCGCCGCCGTCCTCCGCGAGGAGGCGCAGCACGAGCCGGGCCACTTCGACGTCGTCCACTCCCACTACTGGCTGTCGGGCCAGGTGGGGTGGCTCGCCCGCGACCGGTGGAGCGTGCCGCTGATCCACACCGCGCACACCCTCGCCAAGGTGAAGAACGCCGCGCTGGCCGCCGGTGACCGGCCCGAGCCGCGGGCCCGGGTGATCGGCGAGGAGCAGGTGGTCGCCGAGGCCGACCGGCTGATCGCCAACACCGCCGACGAGGCCCGCGACCTGGTCGACCACTACGCCGCCGACCCGCGCCGCACCCTCGTCGTCCCGCCGGGCGTGGACCTCGACCGGTTCACCCCCGGCGACCGGACGGCGGCCCGCCGCGAGCTGGGCGTCCCCGAGGACGCCGTGGTGCTGCTCTTCGTGGGCCGCATCCAGCCGCTCAAGGCCCCCGACCTGCTGCTGGAGGCCGCCGCGCGGATGCTCGCCGACGACCCCGCGCTGCGCGACCGCCTCCAGGTGCACGTCATCGGTGCGCCCAGCGGCTCGGGCCTGGAGGCGCCCCGGCAGCTCGAGCAGTTGGCCGCCGGGCTGGGCATCTCCGACCTGGTCCGCTTCCTCCCGCCCCAGCACGCCGAGCGGCTCGCGCAGCACTACCGCGCCGCCGACGTCGCCGTCGTGCCGAGCCACAACGAGTCCTTCGGCCTGGTGGCGCTGGAGGCCCAGGCCTGCGGGACGCCGGTGGTGGCCGCCGCCGTGGGCGGGCTGCGCACCGCCGTCCGGGACGGCGTCTCCGGCGTGCTCGTCGAGGGCCGGGACCCGGCCGACTACGCCGCCGCGATCCGCGCCGTCCTCGCCCGCCGGGAGCTGCTGTCGGCCGGCGCCCGGCGGCACGCCGGCTCCTTCTCCTGGGAGCGCACCGTCGACTCGCTGGTCGCCGCCTACACCGCCGCGGCGGAGGAGATGGCCGCGGCCGCGCGCAGGCGGGTGGCCGGTCCGGTGCTGCGCCCGGCTCGCGCGCTGGGGGCGGTGCTGCCGCTCCCCGGGGTGGCCCAGTGAGCGGCGAGCGCAGCATCGCGGAGCTCGACGCGGTGATCGAGCAGACCCTGCGCGACGACGAGCTGGTCTTCGAGCACCCTGCGCCGGGCCGCTGGCTGGTCGACCTGCCCGGCACGAAGAAGCTCAAGACCGTCTGCGGCCTCGTGGTCGGCGAGCACGCGCTGCGCATCGAGGCGTTCGTCTGCCGCCAGCCCGACGAGAACCGCGAGCAGCTGTGGACCTTCCTGCTGCAGCGCAACGCCCGCATGTACGGCGTGGCCTACTCCATCGACCGCGTCGGTGACGTCTACCTGACCGGCCGGCTGCCGCACGCGGCGCTGACCCCCGAGGAGCTGGACCGCCTCCTCGGCGCCGTGCTCAGCTACGCCGACGAGCCGTTCAACACGATGCTCGAGATCGGGTTCGGCAGCTCGATCCGCCGGGAGTGGGAGTGGCGGGTGAAGCGGGGGGAGTCCCTGCGCAACCTGGAGGCGTTCGCCGACTTCGCCGACCCCCAGCGGCGGTCCGGGACGCCGTCCGGCACGGACGGCGAGGAGTGACGGAGACCGAGCGGACGGCGCCCGGGTCCCCCGCCGAGGACCGTCCCGGCTACGCCCGCCGCTGGTGGGTGCTGGCCACGATGACCGTCTGCCTGCTCGTGGTGATCATGGGCAACACGACGCTCAACGTCGCCATCCCCACCCTCCAGCGGGAGCTCGGCGCCAGCCAGGGGCAGCTGCAGTGGGCGATCGACGCCTACATCCTGGTCTTCGCCGGCCTGCTGTTCTCCTGGGGCGTCGTGGGCGACCGCATCGGCCGCCGCACCGTGCTGCTGCTCGGCCTGTCCATCTACGCCGTCGCGTCGGTGTTCGGCGCCTTCAGCGACAGCCCGACCCAGCTGATCGTCTGGCGGGCGGTGATGGGCATCGGCGGCGCGGCGGTCCAGCCGGCCACGCTGGCGGTCATCACCAACGTCTTCCCGCCCGGTGAGCGGGGGCGCGCCATCGGCATCTGGGCCGGGGCCGCGGGGCTGGCCGTCGCCGGCGGCCCGCTGGCCAGCGGCGCGGTCCTCGAGCACTTCTGGTGGGGTGCCATCTTCCTCATCGCCGTGCCGGTCGCCGTCCTCGGGATCGTCGCGACGCTGCTCGTCGTCCCAGAGTCGCGCGACCCGTCGCCGGGCCGGCTGGACGTGCCCGGCGTGCTGCTGTCCATCGTGGCGCTGGCCGGCCTGGTCTACGGCATCATCCACGGCGGCTCGGGCGAGGGCTGGACCTCCCCGGGGGTGCTCGTGCCCCTGCTCGGCGGGCTGGCCCTGCTGGCGCTGTTCGTCTGGCTGCAGCGGCGCTCGACCCACCCGGCGCTCGACGTCACCCTCTTCCGCAACCCGGCGTTCTCCGCCGCCGCGGCCGCGCTGGGCCTGAACTTCTTCGCCCTCATGGGCGCGACCTTCTACCTCGTGTACTACCTGCAGGGCGTCCTCGGCTACGGCCCGCTGGGCAGCGGCGCCGCGCTCATCCCCATGGCGCTCGGGATGGCCGTCATGGCACCGGGCAGCTCCCGCCTGGCCGAGCGGTTCGGCGCCAAGACCGTCGTCGCCACCGGGTTCACCCTCATCACGGTGGCCGTGCTCGGGTTCCAGTTGCTCGACCGCACCTCACCGCTGTGGCTGCTGCTGGTGATCCTGTCGGTGCAGGGGCTCGGCATGGGCGCGGTGATGGCGCCGACGACCGAGTCGATCATGTCCGTCGTCCCCCGGCACAAGGCCGGCGCGGGGGCCGCGGTGAACAACTCCGTCCGCCAGGTCGGCGGCGCCCTGGGCGTGGCCATCCTCGGCTCGCTGCTGGCCTCGTCCTACGCGAGCACGCTCGGGGACGCCGTCGAGGTGCTCCCGCCCGGTGCCCGCACCGAGGCGAGCACCTCGCTGGTCGCGACCCTGGAGGCGGTGGCCGGGGTCCGCGCCGGCGGGGACGACGACGCCGCGGCCGCGGCCGCCGGCCTGCTCGACCCCGCGCAGGAGGCCTTCGTCTCGGCCATGCACGTCACCGCGATCGGGACGGCGACGGCCACCCTGGTCGCCGCGCTCGTCGTCCTCGTCTGGCTGCCCGGACGCCGGCGGCCCGCCGCTCAGGAGGCGGTCCCGGCCCACCAGTAGGTCGTCGACGTCCGCGGCCGGTCGTCGCGGAGCCGCTGCATCGCCTCGGCCACCTCCGGCTCCCGCTCGACGGGCAGGCACAGCCGGCGCCGGGTGAAGGCCAGGACGACCTCGTCCGGGGCGTCCTGCCAGGGGTCGGGGCGCGACTCGGTGGCCGACTCCGCGGCGACGCCGAGCTCGGCGAGCACCTCGCCGAACAGCGCCGCGCTCGGCCCGGTGGGGCGGTCCTGCCCGTGGAAGTGACGCCACAGCGCCCGCATCGAGGTCCACGGGTGCAGGTCGCCGAGCTCGACGACCACCCGGCGGCGGGCGTGGTCGGTCAGCGCGGCGACGAACCCGGCGAGCTCGGGCACGTTGTAGACGACGTCCGCGGCGACGACGACGTCGGCGGGCGGCACCTCCCCGGCGACGTCGGGCCACCGGCCGAGCCAGGTCCGCACCGGCGTCGTGCCCGCCGAGTCGCGGTACCTCTCGAGCATCTCGGGGGAGGAGTCCACCGCCAGCAGCTCGGCGGCGCCCACGGGGATGCTGGCCCGGCCGCCGCCGCAGCCGACGTCGAGCAGGCTGGCGGGTGCCGCCTCGCGCGCGACCTCGACGGTGCGGCCCGGGCGGCGGGTGCTGCCGAATAGGCCGGGCGGGAACCCGTACGGCGACTCCGGAGCGGCGGCCAGGATCGCGGGGTCGATGGTCCACGCGGCGAGTTCGTCAGCCCAGCGCTGCACTGCGGTCACCGGCCGATGGTCCCCTGCAGGGTCCCGCCGGGAGCCTGCGGGTGGTGGGGGGGCAGGAGGGTCGCCCTTGGGCTCTTGGCCCCCTGCAGGGTCCCGCCGCGAGCGTGCGGGTGGTGGGGGGCAGGGGGTCCTTCTAGCGTGGCGGCGGTGCAGGACCAGCCCGGGCAGCAGCGCTTCGTGCGGGCGCTCGTGGGGCTGGTGGCGGCCTCGGCGCTGGCCTACCCGATGCTGCTGTGCGCGGTCGAGCTCGCGCTGGCCCAGCTTGTCGTCGTCGACGTCCCCGCGGTGGTGCTGTGGCTGGCCGTGGCGGTGACCTGCAGCGTCGCGCTGGTGGCCGCGCTGCGCTGGGGTGCCGAGCGGCCGGTCCGCAGCCCGTGGCTGCTCACCGGGCTGGCGCCGCCGGCCGCGTTCGAACTGTGGGTGGTGTGGCCGCTGCTCACCACGTGAGCCCGGACCGCCCCGCGTCGGGCAGGATGACCGGTGTGACGACGACTGCTCCCGGGACGCTGGTGCTGCTCCGCCACGGCGAGAGCGAGTGGAACAAGGCCAACCTGTTCACCGGCTGGGTGGACGTGCCGCTGTCGGAGAAGGGTCGGGCCGAGGCCGCGCGCGGGGGTGAGCTGCTCGCCGAGCACGGCCTGCTGCCGGAGGTCGCGCACACCTCGGTGCTCAAGCGCGCCATCTCCACCGCCGAGCTGGCGCTGGCCACGGCCGACCGGCAGTGGATCCCGGTGAAGCGCTCGTGGCGGCTCAACGAGCGGCACTACGGCGCGCTGCAGGGCAAGGACAAGGCGCAGACGCTCGCGGAGTACGGCGAGGAGCAGTTCACGATCTGGCGCCGCTCGTACAGCACGCCGCCGCCGCCGATCGAGGCCGGCAGCGAGTACGCCCAGGACGACGACCCGCGCTACGCGATGCTGCCGCCGGAGGTGCGGCCGCAGACCGAGTGCCTGGCCGACGTCGTCGTCCGGATGCTGCCGTACTGGTACGACGCGATCGTCCCGGACCTGCGGGCGGGCCTGACCGTGCTCGTCGCCGCCCACGGCAACAGCCTGCGAGCGCTGGTGAAGCACCTCGACGGGATGGGCGAGGACGAGGTCGTGGGCCTCAACATCCCGACCGGCGTGCCTCTGCGCTACGACCTCGACGACGACCTGCGGCCGGTCAAGCCCGGCGGCGAGTACCTCGACCCGGAGGCGGCCGCCGCCGCCATCGAGGCGGTCAAGAACCAGGGCAAGCGCTGACGAGCCGGCCCGGGAGGGGTCGGCGAGGAAGCGCTGGAGCCCTCCCCGAGGAGGGTCGGGGAGGGCTCCACACAGCAGGGGCACGGCACCTGGCCGCGGTCGATCGCCCGGAGGGCGATCAGTCGGCCTCGCCCGTGAGGTCGTCGTCCGGAGGACGACAGCTCACGTCGCCGTGGCGTGCATCTCCCGCTCGCCGGTGACGAGGAAGACCACCCGGCGCGCGACGCTGACCGCGTGGTCGGCGAACCGCTCGTAGTAGCGGCCCAGCAGGGTGATGTCGATGGCCGCCTCCATGCCGTGCGGCCAGTCCTTGGAGAGCAGCTCGCGGAACAGCTGGCGGTGCAGCTGGTCCATGAGGTCGTCGTCGGCCTCGAGGTGGGCGGCGGCCTCGACGTCGAGCTTGGCGATCACCGTGGCGGTCTGGCTGACCAGGCTCTCGGCGACGTGGCCCGCCTCCAGGAAGATCGGGCGCAGCTCCTGCGGGACGGCAGGCTCCGGGAAGCGCATCCGCGCCAGCTTGGCGACGTGGACGGCGAGGTCGCCCATGCGCTCGAGGTCGGCGATCATCCGCATCGCCGCGGTGATGGTCCGCAGGTCGGTGGCGACCGGCGCCTGACGGGCGAGCAGGGTGAAGCAGCGCTGCTCGATGCTCTCGCGGGTGGCGTCGATGCGGTCGTCACCCTCGATGACCAGGTTGGCCAGCTCGATGTCGGCGTCCAGGAGGGCGGTGGTCGCCTTGCTCATCGCCGAGCCGACCGAGTTGGCCATGTCGACCAGGCAGCTGTTGATGTCCTCGAGTTCCTCGTGGTAGTGCTGGCGCACCGTCGTCGTCCTCCTCGTCGGCCGGCCGGACCGGACCGTGGCTCGCGCGCCGGGTACCGGTGTGTTCGACTCCCTGGCGCTGTCTCCGTCGAGCGTAGGACCGCATCCACACCCTCTCCGACCTCCCGGGTGAACGACTGGGCACGGGAACGTGAACAGTCCCGGTACGGGGACGAGCCGCCACTCGGACGAGGGACGACCGGCGTGCCGGGCCGCCTAGCATCGAGGCCGTGAGCCCCACGGTCGCCCTCGTGGTCGGCCTGGTCATCGGTGGTGCCCTGGTCGCCACGGTCCTGCTGCGCTACGCCCGTCCCGACTTCGACCGCTCGCCCCCGCCCCCGGCGCCGCCGATCGCGGAGGCGGTGTTCGCCCGCCGCCTGCTCGACCTCATGGACCCGGCGGTGCTGCTGCTGGACGCCGACGACGTCGTCGTGCTGGCCAACCCGGCGGCGCGCGCCCTGGGCATCGTCCGGGACACCCGGCTGCTGGTGCCCGAGCTGCTCGAGATGGCCCGCGAGGTCCGCGACGGCGGACGGCGGCGGGCCGACGTCTCGCTCCCCGGGCCCCTGGTGGGTGGCGGGCCGCGGCTGGTCGGGGTCCACGGCGTGCGGCTCGAGCCGGGTTCCACGCCCGGTGGCCCGGTGGCGCTCGTGCTGCAGGACGTCACCGAGGCCCGCCGGGTGGAGGCCGTCCGCCGCGACTTCGTCGCCAACGTCGGGCACGAGCTGAAGACGCCGGTGGGGGCGCTGTCCCTGCTGGCCGAGGCCGTGGAGGACGCCTCGGACGACCCGGAGACCGTCCGGCGCTTCGCCAGCCGGATGACGCACGAGGCCGACCGGCTGGCGCGGCTGGTCCGTGAGCTGATCGACCTGTCCCGGCTGCAGGGCGGCGAGCCGCTGCCGGACCTGGTGCCCGTCGACGTCGACACGGTCGTCGCCGAGGCCGTCGACCGCACCAAGCTGGCCGCCGCCGCCAAGCGCATCGTCATCGCCAGCGGAGGCCAGCGCGGGCTGGTCGTGCGCGGGGTGGAGGCGCAGCTGGCGACCGCGGTGACCAACCTGCTGGCCAACGCCGTCGCGTACAGCCCCGACGGCACGCGGATCGCCGTCGGGGCCAGGGCGCGGTCCGGCTTCGCCGAGATCACGGTGACCGACAGCGGCATCGGCATCCCCCGGCAGGACCGCGCGCGGATCTTCGAGCGCTTCTACCGGGTCGACCAGTCGCGGGCGAGCAGCACCGGCGGCACCGGCCTGGGCCTGGCGATCGTCAAGCACGTCGCCAGCAACCACGGCGGCTCGGTGAGCGTGTGGAGCGAGGAGGGCCTCGGCTCCACGTTCACCCTGCGGATCCCGCTCGCCGCCCGCACCGCGGGCGAGCACACCACCGGCGACGACGTCGCCGCCCCCGACCCCGCCGGCGACGTCGTCGCCGAGCACCCCATCCCCGGCGACACGGTCGCTGAGGACGCCCCGAAGGGACGGTCATGACCCGAGTGCTGGTGGTGGAGGACGAGGAGTCCTTCTCCGATGCGCTGTCCTACGTGCTGCGGCGGGAGGGCTACGACGCGGTCGTGGCCGCGACCGGCCCCGAGGCGCTGGCGGAGTACGACCGGGGCGGCGCCGACGTCGTCCTGCTCGACCTGATGCTGCCCGGCCTGCCGGGCACCGAGGTGTGCCGCGCGCTGCGCGCCCGCGGCAACGTGCCGATCATCATGCTGACGGCCAAGGACTCCGAGGTCGACAAGGTCGTCGGGCTCGAACTGGGCGCCGACGACTACGTCACCAAGCCCTACTCCGCCCGCGAGCTGGTGGCCCGGATCCGGGCGGTGCTGCGCCGCCGTGGCGACGTCGAGGCCCCGGTCGAGTCGACGCTGGAGGCCGGACCGGTCCGCATGGACGTCGAGCGGCACGTGGTCGCGGTCGACGGCGAGCCGGTGGCGCTCCCGCTCAAGGAGTTCGACCTCCTGGAGCTGCTGCTGCGCAACTCCGGCCGGGTGCTGACCCGCGGCCAGCTCATCGACCGCGTGTGGGGGTCGGACTACGTGGGCGACACCAAGACCCTCGACGTCCACGTCAAGCGGCTGCGGGCCAAGATCGAGCCGGACCCGGCCAACCCCAAGCACCTGGTCACGGTGCGCGGCCTGGGCTACAAGTTCGAGGCCTGACGGCGCGGTCCCGGGGCGGCCCCGTCCAGGGGCTCGCCGCGGCCCCGTCCCCGGGTCACCCTGAGCTCGAGAACGGGGTCCTCCTCCGGTCAGGAGGACGGGCCCCCTACTGGCCCCGGCCGGTCTCCTCCTGCAGCTCGTCGATCCTGCGCGAGGCGTCGGCCTTGGTGAGGTACTCGGGGACCTCCTCGCCCGCCTCGCGGGCGAGGGTGTTCAGGTAGCTCTTCTGCGCGCCGGTGGCCGGCTCGTCCCCGGTCACCCAGTCCGACGGGTCCTTCTCCGTGGTGCGTTCGGTGTGCGCGGTGGATTCGCTCATGTGTTCGAGCGTAGGCCGATGCGCGCCCGTCCGCACGGCGAGTTCAGGCCCGCGCCAGCTCGCGCGCCGGCCGGGCCGGGACCGCGCGCTCCTCGGTCCGCTGCCGCCGGGTCTCCTCCCAGCGGCGCCCGGTGCGGTACACGTGCACCGCGCCGCAGGCCGGGCACTCGACGTGCATCGCGATGTGGGTCGGGTGGTTGACCACGGAGCGGATGCGCCGGTCGGCGACGAGCTCGTCGGTCCGGGTGACGGGGCAGGTGATCAGGAACATGGGATGAGCGTGCTCCCGGCCACACTCCCGCACGAGTGGCAGGACTGACCGCAATCGCAAGTTCTCTGCCATGATGGCGGCATGACCGCTGAGGGCCGTCCGCTCGTCGTCAGCACCGTCGTGGCCGACGGGCTCGTGGGCAGTTTCGGCCTCGGTGTCGCGGCCGAGGTCTTCGGCTACGACCGCCGCGCCATGGGGTTGCCCCGGTTCGACTTCGGGCTGGTCACCGAGCAGCCCGGCGTCGTCCGCACCGACACGGGCATCCCCATCACCGTGGAGCACGGCCTGGACCGGCTGGCGGCGTCCGACATCGTGACGATCACCGCCTGGGAGCTGTACGACCGCGTCCCGTCGCCGCAGCTGCTCGACGCCTTCCGCGCCGCCCACAACAACGGCGCCCTGATCGTCAGCCAGTGCACCGGGGCCTTCGTGCTCGCCGCGGCCGGCCTGCTGGACGGCCAGCGGGCCACCACACACTGGAAGTACGCCGGCGAGCTGGCCGCCCGGTACCCGCGGGTGCAGGTCGACCCGATGGTGCTCTACGTCGACAACGGCCGGATCATCACCGGGGCCGGTACCGCCGCGGGCGTGGACACGCTGCTGCACGTCGTCCGCCGGGAGTGGGGTGCGGCGGCGGCGAACGCGCTGGCCCGGGAGATGGTCGTGCCGCCGCACCGCGACGGCGGCCAGGCCCAGTTCATCGACGCGCCCGTCCCCGCCTGCGAGGACGACCTGCTCGGCGCCGTCCTGGAGTGGGCGTCGGCGCACCTGGCCGAGGAGATCAGCGTCGACCTGCTGGCGCGGCGGGCGCTGATGAGTCCGCGCAGCTTCGCCCGCCGGTTCAAGGCCACCACGGGGACGACGCCGCACGCCTGGCTGCTCGGCCAGCGGCTGGCCGCCGCCGAGGAGCTCCTGGAGAACAGCGACGCGCCCGTCGAGGAGATCGCCCGGCTGGTCGGCTTCGGCACCGCGGCCGGGCTGCGCGAGCAGTTCACCCGCCGCCGCGGGGTGTCGCCGCGCGCCTACCGGCAGACGTTCCGCAAGGCGGTCCCGGCGGTGGCCGCCGAGGAGACCGCCGCCTGATCAGGCGCCGGGGATCGGGCGGGCGATCCCGACCAGGGAGTCCAGCCGGCCGGCGTTGGCCGGGGCCAGCGGGCTGCGGATCACCCGGGTCAGGGCCAGCCCGGCCCGGGCGAGCAGCAGCGCGTGGGTCCGCGGGGTGAAGTGCCAGATGTGCTCGGTGGGCTTGAGCGTCCACCAGAGGGTGCCCAGCAGCCGGGCCGGCAGCGACGAGTAGTAGGGGGTCGAGAAGACCACGACGCCGTCGTCGGCCACCTGGGCACGCACCGTGCGCCAGAAGGACAGCGGGTCGGGCACGTGCTCGACGGTGTCCCAGGCGCAGACGACGTCGAAGCCGGGGGTCAGCGGGGCGTCCTCGAGCTGGCCGCAGAACACGTCCAGGCCGAGGGTGTCCTGCGCGTGCTTGGCCCCGGTGCGGGAGAGCTCCACGCCGGACGTCGTCCAGCCGGCCTCGCGCGCCGCGGCCAGGAACAGGCCGTAGCCGGCGCCGACCTCCAGCAACCGGCCGCCCGCCGGTGCGCCGTCCCGGGCGCGGTCGACCAGCCGCAGGCGGCCCGCCGTCCACGTGCGCTGGAGCAGCATCGCGGGGGAGAGGCCTCTGGACGCCGGGGCGTCGACGTCGGTGGAGACCGCGTTGCCGTACACGCCGCCCTCGAAGTACCCGGCGTCGTCGTAGAGCCGCTGGAGCGCCTCCGGCCGCAACCGCGGGCTGATGAACACCAGCGCGCACTGCGGACAGCGCACCACCCCGAACGGGGCGACGTCGTGCACCAGCGTCCCGGGGACGCCGCACAGGCAGCAGACGACCTCCTCGGTGTCCTCGGCCGTCCAGCGTCCTCGCTCCGTCACGGAGGTCAGCCTACGGAGCCCTCGGCGGTGTCCCCGGTAGCGGGAGACCGGACCGCGACCGGCGGGTCGGTCTGCTCGGTGCCCTCGGCGGCGGCCGGGTAGCGCAGTGCCAGCAGGCTCTCGATGCGGCGCCGGACGACGGGCGACACCAGGCCGTCCCCGTCCTCGGCGCCCAGCAGCTCACCGGGGACGACGACGTAGCGGTCCGGCGCGGCGTCGGCCTGGGCCAGGAAGGCGCGCCGCACCGCCTCGGGGTCGGCGTCCGCCGGCCCGGCCGTGACCGGGGAGTCCACGACCACGGTGAGGTCGGGCAGCAGGCCGCGGGTCGCCCACAGCGACGTCCGGAAGATGCGGTCGGCGTCGAGGCCCTGGCCGGCGCCGTGGAAGGCGATCGAGGTGTCCACGTAGTGGGTGTTCACCACCACCTGGTTGCGCTCGAGCGCCGGGCGGATGACCGTCGCGACGTGCTGGGCGCGGTCCGCGGCCGCCAGCAGTGCGGCGGTGTGCGCCCCGACCGGCTGCCCGTCGTCGTCCGTCATCGGCTCGGAGGCCGGGAAGCCGGTGCCCGACCCCGGCGGAGGGGGGAAGAGCACGCCGCGCACCCGCCGGCCCAGCTGGGTGTCGCTGGGCTCGGAGGTGACGACGACGGGGCAGCCGCAGTCGCGCAGCACGCGGGCGACGTCCTCGGTGTAGCGGCGGGTGAGCTCGCGGTCGGCGCCCTCCACGACGACGAACAGCCCGACGCCCGACGAGGACGCCGACAGGATGTCCGAGCTGCCCCAGAGCAGGCGGAGCACGTCGCGGAAGCGGGTGCGCGAGCGCCCGGCCGCCACCTGCCGGCGGGCGTAGGCGCTCACCACCAGCGCGATCAGCCCGCCGACGAGCAGGGTCAGGCCGGGGCCGGTGACGGTCAGCCGCAGGTCCCCGAACTGGAGGTCGTGGCCGCCGAGCAGCCCGGCGAGGCCCGGACCCACGGCCACGGCCAGCAGCAGGACGATCCGCACCGAGGAGACGACGAACGCGAAGACCCGGCCGCGCAGCCGGTCCTCCACCTCGAAGCCGATCAGCGTGTAGCCGATGATCCAGCTCACGCCGGCGAACAGGCCGACGAGGAAGGCCGCCCCGGTGGCGAGCACGAAGTCCCGCAGGACGGACATGGCCAGCAGCGCCAGGCCCGCCAGGCCGATGGCGTTGGCGAAGACGCTGCGGCGCGGGACGGTCGGCAGGACGCGCGGCCCCACCAGCATGCCGATCGCCAGGCCGGTGAAGACCACGCCGAAGACCACGCCGTACCCGGCGGTGCCGGCCTCCAGCGTGGCGACGTAAAGCTGGGCGACGCCGATGGTGAGCCCGCCGGCCCCGAACGCGCCGATGACGCCCACGTAGAGGGCGCGCATCAGCGGCCGGCCGCGGAGGAACGACACGCCCTCCACCACGAGGGAGAAGACGTTGCGCTGCTCGCCGTCCCGGTCCGCCGGTGTCCCCGGGATGAGCCGACGGGAGAGCAGCACGGTGAGCGCGCTGAGCCCGAAGCTGGCCGCGTTGACCACGAGGGCGACGACGATCGCCGTCCTGGCCTCACCGCCCTCGCCGCCGCCGGGGAACACGCGGGTGATCGTCGACAGCAGCGCGAACAGCAGCGAGGCCACCGGGACCGCGCCGTAGACGGAGAACAGCGAGATCTGGTTGGCGACCGCCAGCCGTTCCCGGGGCACGATCGCCACCCACATCGCCTGCTTGGCCGGGTTGGTGAACAGCCCGACCGCCTCGACGAGGAACTGGGCGACGTAGAGCCAGGTCAGCTCGTAGGTGAAGGCGATGGACAGGTACAGCGACATCGCCAGCAGCTCGCCGACCACCACGGTGGTGCGGCGGTCCAGCCGGTCGGCCAGCGCGCCGGCCAGCGGGCCCAGGACCAGGTCGGGCAGCAGGCGGGTGAGGATCACGCCGGAGATGGCCGCGCCCTGCACGGCCAGGGACTCCTCGCGGGTCAGCTGCTGGGCCATCGCCGTCGTGGCCAGCAGACCCAGCCAGTCGCCCAGACTCGAGACGGCGATCGCCGCCCACAGCCGGCGGAACACCGGGATGCGGACCAGGGCGACGAAGGCATTGTCGGGGCGCGCATCGTCACCGCGGGACCGCTCCCCGGCCGAGGGAGGGCCCGCCGCCGCGCGCTCCTCAGTCACAGTCCCCGCCGTCCGCTCGTCCGTCCGTTCGAGCGCGAGGGTAGTGGCGCAGGGTGGCGGCTCAGAGTCGCTGCACCCCTGACGGGGGAGATGTCTGCGGGCGGCGGCGGTGCAGGACGACCGGCACGGGGCGCGGGCTGGCCGGGTGCGGGGCGACCAGGCCCTGATCGAGCCGGGCCTCGGTGAGCCGGCGCAGCTCCTCGTAGGCAGGCGCGCCGAGCAGGGCGGTCAGCTCGGTGGCGTAGGTCAGCACCAGGGGCTCGGCGGACACGTGGGCCGCCGGCGAGCCGGTGCACCACCAGTGCAGGTCGTGCCCGCCCGGCCCCCAGCCGCGGCGGTCGAACTCGCCGATGCTCGTGACCAGCACCTTCGTGCCGTCGGGCCGCTCGACCTCCTCCTGCTCCCGCCGGACCGGCAGCTGCCAGCAGACGTCGGGCTTGGTCAGCAGCGGGTGCAGGTCCTCGCGCAGCGCCATGCGGTGCAGCGCGCAGCCGGCGCCGCCGGGGAAGCCGGGACGGTTGAGGAACACGCACGCGCCGTGGACCAGCCGGGTGCGCAGGGCCCGCACGCCCTGCTCGTCGTCGTCGGCCGCGTCGGCCTCGGTCCACGCGCCGCGACCGACCGGGGCCAGCTGCCAGTCCTCGTCGGAGAGGTCGGCGACCGCGGCGGTGACCCGGGCCAGGTCGTCCTCGTCGGTGAAGAACGCGCCGTGGCTGCAGCAGCCGTCGTCCGGCCGGCCCTCGACCACCCCGGCGCAACCCCGGCCGAACACGCAGGTCCACGCGGAGGACAGCCACGTCAGGTCGGCACGCACGACGTGCCGCGGATCGGCCGGGTCGGGGAACTCGACCCACTCGCGGGCGAAGTCCAGGGGCACCTCGGGCGGGACGTCCTGCACCCGGCCGAGGGTAGGCGGCCGCGTCGCTCCGCACGCTCGAGGCGGGACCCGCGACGGGGCACGCGTGGTCGCCGTCACCTGACCCACACCCCCCGTGACCGGCCGGTTCCGCGGGCGACCGGCAGACTGACGCCATGCGGCTCGGGGTTCTGGACGTCGGATCGAACACCGTCCACCTGCTCGTGGTCGACGCCCACCGCGGCGGGCACCCCACACCGATGCACGACGACCGGGAGGTGCTGCGGCTCGCCGAGCACGTCGGCCCGGACGACGTCCTCTCCAAGGAGGGTGAGAAGGCGCTGGTCAAGGCCGTGCGCAAGGCGTGCGACCAGGCCGAGGAGCAGGGCTGTGAGCAGCTGCTCGCCCTGGTGACCTCCGCCATCCGCGAGGCCGTCAACGGGGTGGAGGTCCTCGAGCGGGTGCGCGACAAGACCGGCGTCGACCTCCAGGTGACCAGCGGCGAGGAGGAGGCCCGGCTGACCTTCCTCGCCGTCCGGCGGTGGTTCGGGTGGAGTGCCGGCCGGCTGCTGGTCCTCGACATCGGCGGCGGCTCGCTGGAGCTGGCCAGTGGACTGGACGAGGACCCGGACGTCGCCCTCTCGCTGCCGTTGGGCGCGGGGCGGATGACCCGCCACCACCTGCCCGAGGCCACGACCGGGGGCCGTCCCGACCTCGCGGCACTGGCGAAGCTGGACGGGCACGCCGCCGACCTCCTCCGGCCCGCGGCGAAGAAGCTGATGGCGGGCGGTCCGCCCGACCTGGTCGCGGCCACGAGCAAGACCTTCCGCACCCTCGCCCGGCTCACCGGCGCCGCGCCGTACTCGGCCGGGCTGCGGGCGCCGCGGCAGCTGACCCGCGAGGGGCTCGAGCAGCTGATCGGCTTCGTGTCGCGGATCGAGTCCTCGGCGCTGGCCGAACTGCAGGGCGTCTCCCCCGACCGTGCCCACCAGGTGCCCGCCGGCGCCGTCGTGGCGCACGCGGCGCTGCGGGCGCTGGACGTACCGTCCGTCAGGATCTGCCCGTGGGCACTGCGGGAGGGGGTCATCCTGCGGCGCCTGGACCAGTTGGGGGACGAGCGATGACCACCCCGAGGGACCGCCGGGACCCGGAGACCGCCGGCCGGCCGCTGGCCGACATCCTGCGGGAGGCCGGCCTCGACTCGCCGCGGGGCCGGCGGCGCCGGGGGGACGAGGAGCCCGACACCGCCGTCCGGCAGCGCGGCAGCGGAGGCGACCCCGGAGCGGACACCGGCGTCCGGCGGCGCGCGGCCGACGCCCGCACCGGGGACACCGGCCGGGTGGGGGAGCGCCGGCCCTCCGGCCGCCGGGCGGGCGACCGCACCGGCGACCCGGCGCCGCCGTCCCCCCAGCCCGACCGCCGGAGCCCGCGGGACGGGGGCCCCTCCACCGCCGCGATCCCCGGGCTGCGGCCCTCCCGCAAGCCCGGGGTGCCGGGGACGACGACGTCCCCGGCGGCGCGGTCCGGCGCCACGTCGGCCCGCAGCACGGGGCCGTCGACGGGGCCCTCGACCGGCCCGATCCCCGTCGTCCGGGCCGACGACGACGCCCCGCTGCTCGACGACGAGGCGCTCGGGCCGAAGGAGGGCGCCCTGGCCTGGCTGCGGTTCGGCGGCGAGCTCGTCGTCGCGCTCGCCGCCGGTGTCGGCATCTACTTCCTGTTCACCGTGCTGTGGGAGCTGCTGCCCTACCTGGCCGTGGTGCTGGCGCCGCTGGCCGTGGCCGCGCTCGTCGCCGGCGTGGGCGCATGGCGCCAGCGCCAGGACAAGGAGCAGGTGGGCGTGCGGCTGCTCGCCATCCTCGTCTTCGCCGGGACGCTTCTCACCATCGCGCCGGCCGCCGGCCTGCTGACCGCCGGCTGAGGTTCAGTCGTCCTCGTCGGCGTCCTCGTCGGGGCCGGCGGCGAACTGCTCGACCATGGCGGCGGTGAAGGTGTCGAGGTCGTCGGGCTTGCGGCTGGTGACCAGGTTGCCGTCGACGACGACCTCCTCGTCGACCCACTTGGCCCCGGCGTTGCGCAGGTCGGTCTGCAGGGACGGCCACGAGGTCATCCGCCGGCCGCGGACGACGTCGGCCTCGGCGAGCACCCAGGGGGCGTGGCAGATGGCGGCCACCGGCTTGTTCGCCTCGAAGAACGCCTTCACGAAGGCCACCGCGTCGGCGTCGGCGCGCACGAAGTCGCCGTTGATGACCCCGCCGGGCAGCACCAGGGCCGCGTAGTCGTCGGGGTCGGCCGCGCTGACCGTGACGTCGACGTCCTTGGTGTCGGCCTTGTCGATGTGGTCGTAGGCGGTGATCCGTCCCTCCTCCAGCGAGACCAGTTCCGGCTCGGCGCCGGCCTCCTCGAGCGCCTGCCAGGGCCGGTCGAGCTCCACCTGCTCCACGCCGTCGGTCGCGAGGACGGCCACCTTCATCCCGTCGAGTTCTCCTGCCATGCGGCCGCCGCTACCCCGGCCCCGCGGGCGGCACACGCCGCGCGCACTACGGTTCGGCTCGTGCCCGCGCAGCCGCCTCCTCCGGTGTTCACCCTGCTCGGTCGCCGCCTCGGCGCGCTGGTGGGAGCCGCCCCGACGGTCGACGTCGTGGTGCGGACGGCGGCGGAGCTGACCGCCGCCGGATCCCCCGTCGCCCTCGAGCACCTGCCCGCGCCCGGCGCCGACCCGGCCGCGGAGCTGTGCACCCTGGCCGTCCGGCTGGCCGAGGCCGCGCCGGCCGCGGCCTGCGAGCTGACCGTTCCGGTCGACCGCCTCGGGGCCGACGCGGGTGGGGTCGCGCGGGCCGCCGTCGCGGTCGGGCTCGGCGTGGCGCTGGACGGGGACCCGGCCGCCGTCGACGTCCTCGCCGCGGAGCTGCCCTCGGCCACCGTGGTGGTCCCGGCGGGCAGCCCCGGCGCCGAGGAGCGCTGCCGGGAGCACGCCGCCGGCCGGGTGCGGCTGCTCGACCAGCGCGGCGCGGCCGCCGACCTCGCCTTCGTGCGCTGCCTGAACGTGCTGATGGCCGGGCCCGGGCGGCCGGCTGTCGCCACGACCGACCCGCGGCTGGTCGCCATCGCCGGCGAGCGCGCCGCCTGGAACGAACGAGCACCCGACAGCTGGGAGTACGTCATGCCGTGGAGAGTCCGCACCGAGCAGCAGCGCCGGCTGGCAGCCGGCGGGTACGGGGTGCGGGTGGCCCTGTCGTCGGGCGATGGGGCCACGGTCGCGGCCGTGCGTCGCCTGGTGGGCCGTCCGTGAGCGGGCGCGAGGGGGCCGGCCGTTCGGGCCTGGCGATCATCGGCGGCGGGAAGATCGGCGAGGCGCTGCTGTCGGGGCTGGTCCGCCGCGGCGGCACCGACGGGATCCTCGTCTGCGAGCGGCACCCGGAGCGGGCCGCGGAGCTCGCGGAGCGGTACGGGGTCCCCGCGGTCGGGCTCGAGGAGGCGGCCGCCCGCGCCCGCGTGCTGCTGCTGGCGGTCAAGCCGCAGGACATCGGGACCCTGCTGGGCCGGCTCACCGACCTCGTCGACCCGGGGCACCTGGTCGTCTCGGTCGCCGCCGGGGTGCCGACGGCCACCATCGAGGCGGCCCTGTCCGACGGCGTCCCGGTCGTCCGGGTCATGCCGAACACCCCGGCGCTGGTGGACGAGGGGATGTCGGTGCTCTCGGCCGGTGCCCACGCGGACGACGCACACCTGGACGAGGCCGAGACGCTGCTGGCCGCCGTCGGCCGCGTCCGGCGGGTGCCGGAGTACCAGCAGGACGCCGTGACCGCCCTGTCCGGCAGCGGTCCGGCCTACTTCTTCTACCTCGTCGAGGCGATGATCGACGCCGGCATCCTGCTGGGCCTGCAGCGGGACCTGGCCGCGGACCTGATCGTCCAGACCGCCCTCGGCTCGGCGGTGATGCTGCGCGACTCCGGCGAGCACCCGGTGCAGCTCCGGGAAGCGGTCACCAGCCCCGGCGGGACGACGATCGCCGCGATCCGGGAGCTCGAGCGGCACGGCGTCCGGGCGGCGCTCATCGCGGCCATCGAGGCCGCCCACGCTCGCTCGGTCGAGCTCGGTCGGCGCGCCGAGGACCGCTGACCGTACCCCGAACGGGCGACGACATGTCGACGTTCCGTGACTGGACGGTGACGTGTCGTCTGCGACGCGCCCAGACACACATCGACATGGCTACATAGGTGTAGTTCTGCCCAGGACGGACCGGTCCGCATGTTCGTTTCTTCCATCGCTTCTGTCACGCCAGTCCCCCTACGCTCTGTATCAGCACGTGCGTGTCCCGTAGTCGGTGGGGAAGCCGACGCCCGACGCGTGCTAGGTCCGGAGATGAAGTCATGACCATGCCTCAGCGCAACGCCACCGCTGCCGCCTACGCCCGCCCGGGCGTCCCCGGCCCCCGGCCGGTCGGCCGTCCCGTTCCCGCTGCCGCCATGGCCCGGCCGATCGCGCCGGCTCACCCGGCCGCCATGCCGGTCGGCCGCCCGACCGTGCCGGCCCCGCGTTCGGCCGTCACCTTCCTGACCGTCGCCGAGGTCGCCAGCATGATGCGGGTCTCGAAGATGACCGTGTACCGCCTGGTGCACGCCGGCGAGCTCTCCGCCGTCCGCGTCGGCCGTTCGTTCCGCGTCCCGGAGCGCGCCGTCCAGGACTACCTGCGCGAGGCCTACACCGACATCGCCTGAGGAAGGACCTCCCTGCCCCCCGCCACCCGCAGGCTCGGGGCGGGACCCTGCAGGGAGGCCGTCCCGGGACGGGGCCACCGATCGCACGACGATCGGCACCCCTCCTCCGCCCCACGGGGTGACACCGCACTCCGGCCCGCTCCCGCGGCAGCGTCGCCGCGGGGGCGCCGGGTACGCTCGGTCGCCGAGCGACGCCGGGCCGGTCCGGGTGTCGCACGCGAGCTGATCACCACTCGCGCGGCGCCCGACACGACCTCCCGGTCACCGACGGACGCTGCGCGGCGACGACGTCGGGAGCACGACCATGGGTTCGGTCATCAAGAAGCGCCGCAAGCGGATGGCGAAGAAGAAGCACCGCAAGCTGCTCAAGAAGACGCGCGTCCAGCGCCGCAACAAGAAGTGAGCTGACGCTCGTGCCGCCCGCTGTCGTCCTGGTCACCGGTGTGAGCCGGTGGTTGGGGGGTGCGCTGGCGGCCGAGCTCGCTCGCGACCGCTCCATCGAGCGGGTCATCGGGGTGGACACCGTCCCCCCGTCGCCGGAGGTGCTCCGGCGTCTCGGCCGCACCGAGTTCGTGCGGGCCGACATCCGCAACCCGCTGATCGGCAAGGTCATCGCCACGGCCTCGGTCGACACGGTCGTGCACATGAACATCAGCTCCACGCCCGCCGGCAGCGGCGGCCGGGGTCCGATGAAGGAGCTCAACGTCATCGGGACGATGCAGCTCCTGGCGGCCTGCCAGCGGGCGCCCTCGGTGCGCCGGTTCGTGCTCAAGTCCAGCAGCGCCGTCTACGGCGCCTCCTCCCGCGACCCCGCCGTCTTCACCGAGGCCATGCAGGCCCGGCGGGTCCCCTCGGGCGGGTTCGCCAAGGACAGCCTCGACATCGAGGGCTACGTCCGGTCCTTCGCGCGCCGCCGTCCCGACGTGGGCGTGGCGGCGCTGCGCTTCACCAACTTCATCGGCCCGCGCATCGACTCGCTGCTGACGCACTTCCTGCGCATGCCGCTGGTCCCCACGGCGCTGGGCTACGACGCCCGGGTCCAACTGCTGCACGAGGACGACGCGCTCGCGGTGCTGACCCGTGCCACCACCGGGGACTTCGCCGGAACGGTCAACGTCGGCGGGGAGGGCACTCTGTTGCTGTCGCAGGTCATCCGCCGCCTCGGCCGGCTGCAGGTGCCCCTGCCCTCGCCGGCCCTGGGCTCGGTGGGCCGGCTCAGCCGGCGCTTCGGCTTCGTCGACTACTCGCCGGAGCAGATGCGCTTCCTCAACTTCGGCCGGGTCGTCGACACGACCGTCCTGCGCGAGGAGTTCGGGTACACCCCCCGCTACACGACAGAGCAGGCGCTCGCCGACTACGCCGCGACGGTGCACCCCGTCCTCTCCCCGGACCTCGTGCGCGGCGTGACCGACACCGCCCGGTCCCTGGTGCAGCGGGTGGGGGCGACCGCCGGGTCGGTCGGTCAGCGGCTGCGGCCGGCTCCCGCGGCCCCCGACCTGCGGGCGGTGCACGATGCCTGAGGCCCGCGTGATCCCGCTGCGACCCGAGGACGACGAGCCGCGGGTCCACCGGACGACGTCCCCCTCGTGGGAGGAGCAGGTCGCCGGCGGGCTGGAGTTCCTGCGGCGCCGGATGACCGGCGACTACGGCACCGACGAGTTCGGCTTCGACCCCGACCTCACCGACCACGTGCTGCTCCCGCTGCTGCGGCCGCTGTTCAACCGCTGGTTCCGGGTGGAGACCCACGGCGCGGAGAACGTCCCGTCCACCGGCGGGGCGCTGGTAGTGGCGAACCACTCGGGCACGCTCCCGGTCGACGCGCTGATGACGACGGTGGCGCTGCACGACGACCACCCGGCCCGGCGGCGGCTGCGCCTGCTCGGCGCGGACCTGGTCTTCGACCTGCCGGTCGTCGGGTCGCTGTCGCGGAAGATGGGCTCGACCCTGGCCTGCAACGAGGACGCCGAGCGGCTGCTGACCGAGGGCGAGCTGGTCGGTGTCTTCCCCGAGGGCTTCAAGGGCATCGGCAAGCCGTTCCGCGAGCGGTACACCCTGCAGCGGTTCGGTCGGGGCGGTTTCGTCACGGCGGCACTGCGCACCGGTGTGCCGATCGTCCCGTGCGCGATCGTCGGGGCAGAGGAGATCTACCCGATGATCGGCAACGCGAAGACCCTCGCGCGGCTGTTCGGGCTCCCGTACTTCCCGATCACGCCGACGTTCCCGGCGCTCGGCCCGCTCGGGCTCCTGCCGCTGCCGTCGAAGTGGCACATCGCCTTCGGGGAGCCGATCGAGACGGCGTCCTACGGCCCGGGCGCGGCCGAGGACCCGATGCTGGTGTTCAACCTGACCGACCAGGTGCGCGAGACCATCCAGCAGTCGCTCTACCAGCTCCTGCTGCAGCGCAAGTCCGTCTTCGGCTGAGTCGTCCGTCGGCCTGCCGGCCGGCACCGCGACCCGGTGCCGTCCCTCGGTGCCGCTGAGCCGCTGCTCGTGTCCCGGTCGGGGAGCCTCCGGCCGCCGCGACCGGTGCACCGCGCAGTTGCGCTGCGGCCCCGCTCACCAGGGGAACTTGTTGCGACGGCGGAGGGCGAGCGCGCCACCGACGAGGCCGCCGGAGGCCGCGGCGGCGGCCACGGTGGGGACGCCGATCTTCACCGCCTTGCGACCGGTGCGGAAGTCGCGGATCTCCCACCCGCGGGAGCGGGCCACCGCGCGCAGCTCGGTGTCGGGGTTCACCGCCACCGCAGTGCCGGTGAGGGTCAGCATCGGCAGGTCGTTGGAGCTGTCGCTGTAGGCCGTGCACCGGGGGAGGTCCAGCCCCTCCCGCTCGGCCAGCGCGCGGACCGCCTCGGCCTTGGCCTCGCCGTGCATGAGCTCCCCGACCAACCGGCCCGTGTAGTGGCCGTCGACGACCTCCGCGACCGTGCCCAGCGCGCCGGTGAGCCCCAGCCGGTGGGCGATGATGCTCGCCAGCTCCACCGGCGTCGCGGTGACCAGCCAGACCCGCTGGCCGGCGTCGAGGTGCTTCTGCGCGAGCACCCGCGTGCCGGCCCAGATCCGGTCGGCCATGAGCTCGTCGTAGATCTCCTCGCCGGCCTGCACGATCTCGGCGACCGGCCGCCCGGCGACGAAGGCCAGCGCGTTCTCGCGGATCGTGTGCATGTCGTCGGCGCTCTCGTTGCCGGCGATCCGGAACTTCGCCTGCTGCCACACGAACCGGGTCAGGTCGCGGCTGGTGAAGTACTTGCGGGCGGCCAGGCCGCGGGCGAACCAGAACAGCGAGGCGCCCATCATCATCGTGTTGTCGACGTCGAAGAACGCCGCGGCCTCGAGGTCCGGGACGACGGCCGGTGCGGGTTCGACGTCCGCGGCGGCGGCCGACGCGGCACCGGCGACGTGCGCCCGCGTCTCCTCGTCCGGCAGTTCCGCCGCCTCCCGTGCACGGCGGCTGCGGAAGGGCAGTCCCGGCACTCGACCTCCCCTGTCCGGCCCCACGAGCCTGCGCGGCTGGGGCGGTTGGCCCGTCCCTGGACCCTAGTGGCGTCCGCGGCGGGGACCGACGCGGGCTCAGCAGACCAGCGGCCGGATGCAGATGGGCAGCGGCGTGTCGATCAGGGGCGGACGGGTGGGCGACGGGGACGTCGTCGGCGTCTCGGGCTCGCCCCCGACCGGCGGCAGCGGGATCGGCAGGGACGGGACCGAGGGCCGCTGCGGAGCCGGCGTCCGCGGCGGGGTGCTGCGCGCCGGTTCGCTGCTCCGGCCCGCGTTCCCGCCGCTCCTCCCGGGGTTCCCCGTGCTCCCGGGCGGGGCCTCCTGCGCCGGCGGTGCGCTCGGGGCGGGCGTCGCCGACGGGACCGTGCCGGCGTCGCGGTCGGGCGACTCGCCGGCCCGGGTGCCGGGCGCGGGCTGCCCGGCGTCCGGCGCGGGAGCGGACGGGGCCGGTGCGGGGACCTCGGCCGGGCACGGGACCGGCACCGGACCCAGCGGATCGGTGCCGTCGGTGGCCGGTCCGCCCGGGCAGGCGAGCGCCGCGCGCAGGTCCTCGACCCGCGCGCCCACGTCGGCGAGCAGGTCCGACGACTCGCGGACGTCGGTCGCGGCACCGGCGGGCACCCCCGCCTCCAGCGCGGCCAGGCCGGTGGCCTGCCGCGCGGCCCAGTCGGCCAGCTCGTCGAGCGGGGCGGCGGTCCGGGCGGCCACGGCACGGGTGGTGAGCAGGGCGGCGCCCTCGGCGGTCTGCGCGTCCATCGTGTCGAGCAGGTCGACGACGACGTCCGTCGGGCCGGCGCCCGGCAGCTCCTCGAGCTCGGCGAGCCGGGTGGCGGCGAACTGCAGCAGGGTGAGGCCACGGTCGTCGCCGGCCAGCGCGAGCTGGGTCTGCTCGGTGCCGCGCTTGAGCCCGTACAGCACGTCGCCGGGGCCGGAGTCGGTGGCCACCGCCACGAGCGTGCCGAGCGCCGTCACGGTCAGCGCCGCCCCCGCCAGACCGGCGGTCAGCCGGGTGCGCCACGGCCGGGCGACGGCGTCGTCTGCCCGGGCGGCCAGCAGCCGCCGTGGGCGCGTGCGGGAAGCCGGCTCGGGGGTGCGGACGGCGGCCATGGCCACCAGCCGCTCGCGGGTCGCGGCGCGGAAGGCGGGGTCGGGCCCGTCGTCCAGGGCGGTGGCCAGGGCCTGCAGCCGCCCGACGACGGAGTCCTCCGGCTCCCGGACGGCGGCGCGACGCGACCGCGTGGGCGCGGGTCCGTCGGGGGTGCTCACCGAGGGCCTCCGGAGGGTCGGGCGGGAGTGCCGGGGTGCCGGCCGGTGCGGCGCGCCCGGTTGTCCAACGACGCGACGGGTGCGGCCGATACGGCGTGCGGGCGGACGACTCCTGTGGTGCTCACCGCAGCCCCTCCGGCAACAGCGCGGCCAGCCGACGGACGGCGCGGTGCTGGAGGGCCTTGATGGCGCCCTCCTTCTTGCCCATGACCGCCGCGGTCTCCGACACCGACAGCCCCTGCAGGAAGCGCAGCGAGATGCACTCCTGCTGCTCCCCGCCGAGCTGGCGGATGCAGGCGAGCAGCTGCTCGTTGGTCAGCTGCTGCACGACCGCGTCCTCCGGGCCGTCGGTGACGCGGTCGGCGTCGCGCATGTCGGCGGTGGTGACCTCCAGCCGGAACCGGCTGCTCTTCACGTGGTCCAGGACGATGTTGCGGGCGATCGTCACGAGCCAGGCGCCGACGTCGCGGCCCTGGAAGGACAGCGAGTCGATCCGGCGCAGCGCGCGCACGAACGTCTCGCTGGTGAAGTCCTCGGCCAGCGCGCGATCGCCCACCCGGTGGAGGAGGTAGCGGTGGACCGGCGTCACGTAGTGGTCGTAGAGCCGGCCGAACGCCTCGGCGTCGCCCTCCTGGGCCTGCCGGACCAGCGCCCAGACGTCGACCGCGGGCGGCGCACCGGTGCCCCCCAGCTTGGCGAGCTCCTCGGCGACCTCGGCCTCGTCCCCGGCGACCGCGTCCGGTGCCGGGGGGAGCGGGTCGGCGGCCGAGCGCGGATGCGGGGTGGGGCGAGGTGGCCCGGACCGCCCGGCGCCGACGACCGCGGGGCGCTCGTCCACGCGGCGCGACCGGGGCATGCGGGCGTCGGTCCTCCTCGTCGGCCCGCCGGAGCGTCGTCGGCTCCATCCGGGGGTGCCGGACCGGGCCGGCCGGTCGCGCAGTGCTGCGGGGCTGAGCCCATGGTGACAACATCGTCGCAGCCCGTCCACGCCACCCGGGAGAAGCGCCCGACGGAGGAGACGGAGGAGGTGCGCGTGACCGGAGAGACCGATGCGGGCTCGTCCCTGGCCGCGCTCGTGCGCGCCGCCGCCGGCGCGCGGCCGCAGGCCCCGGCGGTGGCCGCGGGGGACGAGCGGCTGACCTGGGGGGAGCTGGACGCGCAGGTCGACCGGGCGGCCGCGGGCTACGCCGCCCGGGGCCTGCGGCCGGGGGAGCGGGTCGCCGTCCAGCTGCCCAACGGCGCCGACTGGCTGCGGGCGAGCCTCGGCGCCCTGCGGGCCGGGCTCGTCGTCGTCCCGGTGAACACCGGCTACACCGACCCGGAGCTCGAGTACGTGCTGCGCGACTCCGGCGCCGCGCTGCTCGTCGCCGCCGGCGGACGGGTGCCGGTGGCCGGCGTGCCGGTCGCGGCCGGTCCGCCGGCCGACGACGCGCACCCGCCCGAGGTGGCGGAGGACGTCGCCGCGCCGTCCTTCCTCGTCTACACCAGCGGCACCACCGGCCGGCCGCGCGGGGCGGTCCTCAGCGCCGCCGCGCTGCGCGCCAACCAGCGGCAGTGCCTGGCGATGGACCCCGCGCCCGTCCGGCCCGACGACCGCGTGCTCTGTCTGCTGCCGCTGTTCCACGTCTACGGGCTCAACGCCGGCTTCGGCCTGGTCGCGGCGACCGGCGCCTGCGCGGTGCTCCTGGAGCGCTTCGACCCGGCGGAGTCCCTGGCCGTGATGGCCCGCGAGGAGGTCACGGCCGTCCCCGGCGCGCCGCCGGTGTACCAGGCGTGGCTGGCGGCCGCCGACGCCGCGGGTTCCGACGCCGGCCTGCGCCGGGCCTTCGCCGCCGTCCGGGTGGCCTCCTCCGGTGCCGCACCCCTGCCGGCGGAGGTGTGGACGGCGATGCGCGAGCGGGCCGCGGTGACCGTCTGGGAGGGCTACGGCCTGACCGAGGCGTGCCCGGTGGTGACCAGCACGCTGGCCACCGGGCGGGCGAAGCCGGCCTGCATCGGCGGGCCGCTGCCGGGGGTGGAGCTGCAGCTGCGTGACACCGCCCTGCACGAGCCGGAGGAGGCGGGGGACGGTCCGGGCGAGATCTGGGTGCGCGGGCCCAACCTGTTCTCCGGCTACTGGCCCGACGGCGCCGACGGCCCGGACGCCGAGGGCTGGCTGGCCACCGGTGACCTCGCCTACGCCGACGAGGACGGCGACCTGCACCTGGTCGACCGGCGCAGCGACCTGGTCCTGGTCAGCGGCTTCACCGTCTACCCCGCGGAGGTGGAGCGGGTGCTCGACACCCACCCCGCCGTCGCGGAGAGCGCGGTGATCGGCGTCCCCGACCCCCGCACCGGGAACGCGGTGCGGGCGGTGGTGGCGCTGCGGCCGGGCCGGGAGGTCACCCTCGACGAGCTGCGCGACCACGCCGCGGCGTCCCTGGCGCGGTACAAGGTGCCGACGTCGGTGCACGTGCTCGCGGCCCTGCCGCACTCGCTGACCGGGAAGGTCAGCCGGGCGCGGCTGCGCGAGCTCGGTCTGACGCGGCCGGGCGACGCCGGTGTGGAGCCGGCCGGGACGGGAGGCGATCGGTGAGCCAGACGCGGCTGCAGCTGCTCAGCCGGCAGGGCTGTCACCTGTGCGAGGACGCGGCGACCACCCTGGCGCAGATCGCCGCCGAGGCGGGCCTGACGACCACGTCGGTCGACGTGGACGCCGACCCGGACCTGCAGGCGGAGTACGGCGACCGGGTGCCGGTGGTCCTCCTCGACGGGCGCGAGCACTCCTACTTCGCGGTCGACGTGCCGCGGCTGCGGCGGGACCTCGGGCTGCCCTGATGAGGGGGTCCTTGCTATGGTCTCCACCACAGCAGGCCCCGTCCGCGCTGGAGTGAGGCCGATCCGGCCCCCAGCGACTTTGTTCCTGCGTTCACAAGCGGTTACCGTGGCTGACGCCGGGCCGCAATCGGACCGGTTCCCGATGTCGTTCGACCGCATCCGGCACCCGCCGGACGTACGGGTGCGACCGCTGTGGAGTAGACCCGTGCCCCAACCGCGGCCCCGGATCCCGGAGGCCACCGTCGCCCGCCTGGCCGTGTACCTGCGGGTCCTCACCGGCCTGGCCGACGGCGGTCGCAGCACCGTCTCCTCCGGCGTGCTGGCCTCCGCGGCCGGCGTGAACCCCGCGGGGCTGCGCAAGGACCTCTCCCACCTCGGCCCCTGCGGCGTGCGGGGGGTCGGGTACGACGTGGCCACCCTGCGCGACCGCATCGCCGCAGTGCTCGGCGTCGAGCGCTCCCGCGCCTGCGTCCTGGTCGGGATCGGCAACCTGGGCACCGCGCTGGCCGACTACGCCGGCTTCGGCAGCCGCGGGTTCCGCTTCGTGGGCCTGTTCGACGCCGCCCCGGCCCGGGTGGGGCAGTGGATCGGCGGTCAGCCGGTCCGCCCCATGGCCGAGCTCGACGAGGTGGTCGCCACGACGGCGGCCACGATCGGGGTCATCGCGACACCGGCCGAGGTCGCCCAGTCCGTCTGCGACCGGCTGACCGCGGCCGGGGTGAGGAGCATCTTGAACTTCGCACCGGTGGCGCTGGCCGCGCCCGCGGGGGTCGACGTCCGCCAGGTCGACCTCTCCGTCGAGCTGCAGGTCCTCGCCTTCCTCGGTCAGCAGCGTGGTGCCGCCGCGCCGGCGGTGGAGGTGATCGCATGAGTCTGCTGGCGGTCGGCGTCAGCCACCAGACGGCCCCCGTCGCGCTGTTGGAGCAGTTCGCCATGGGCCACGACGACACGGTCAAGGCGCTGCACGAGCTGCTGGGCAGCGACCACGTCAGCGAGGCGATCGTGCTGGCGACCTGCAACCGGGTCGAGGTCTTCGCCGAGGTGGAGCGCTTCCACGGCGGCGTCGCCGACGTCAGCCGGGTGCTCGCCCGGCAGGCCGGCGCCACGGTCGAGGAGCTCTCGCCGTACGTGACGGTCCACTACGAGGACCAGGCGGTCACCCACCTGTTCACCGTGGCCGCGGGCCTGGACTCGATGGTCGTCGGCGAGACCCAGGTGCTCGGGCAGCTCCGCAACGCCTACGCCCTCGCCCGCGAGCAGGACGCCGTCGGCCGAGCGCTGCACCCGGTCGCCCAGCGGGCGCTGCGCGTCGGCAAGCGGGTCCACTCCGAGACCGGCATCGACAAGGCCGGCGCCTCACTGGTGTCGGTCTCCCTCGACCGCGCCGAGGCCCGCATCGGCTCGCTGGAGGGCCGCCCGGTGCTCGTCGTCGGGGCGGGCTCGATGGGGGCGCTGGCCGCGACCACGCTGGCCCGCCGCGGCGCCGCGGTCACCGTCAGCAGCCGCACGCCGGCGCACGCCGAGCGGCTCGCCGTGGCCGTCGAGGGCCGCGCCGCCGACCTCTCCCGGCTGCCCGAGGAGGTCGCCGCGGCCGACGTGCTGGTCACCTGCACCGGCGCGCGCGGCCTGGTCATCGGCACCGAGCTGGTGGCCGCCGCGATGGCCGACCGCGTGCACCGCCCGCTGGTGGTCATCGACCTCGCCCTGCCGCGGGACGTCGACCCCCGCGTCGCCGCCGTGCCGGGCGTGCACGTCGTCGACCTGGCCCTCCTGCAGGGCGAGCGGACCGTCGCGGGCACCGCGGGGGCCGGCGCGGTGGCCGCCGACGACGTCGCCGCGGCGCACACCCTCATCGAGGCCGAGACGGCGCTGCTGCGCGCCGAGCGCCAGGCCGCCGCGGTGGCCCCGACGGTGTCCGCGCTGCGCAGCCAGGCCGCCGAGGTCGTCGACGCCGAGCTGCTGCGACTGTCCACCCGGCTGCCCGACCTCGACGCCCGCGCCCGCAACGAGGTCGCCCGCACCGTGCGCCGCGTGGTGGACAAGCTGCTGCACGAGCCGACGGTGCGGGTCAAGGAGCTGGCCAGCGCCCCGGGCGGCGTGGACTACGCCGACGCGCTACGGGCCCTGTTCGGCCTCGGCATCGACGCCGAGCTGGCCCCGGAGCGGGCCAACCTCGCCGAGGCGGTCACCGTCGACCCCGACGAGCTGCGGCAGGGCGGTGGCCACGGGTGACCACCACCACGAGCACCCTGCGGCTGGGCACACGGGCCAGCCGGCTGGCCACCACGCAGTCCCAGGCGGTCGCCGACGCGATCACCGCGGCCAGCGGCGTCCCCGTGGAGCTGGTGCACATCAGCACCGAGGGCGACCGCTCCTCGGCGGCGATCGCCCAGCTGGGCGGCACCGGCGTGTTCGTCGCGGCGATCCGCCAGGCGCTCCTGGAGGGCGCCGTCGACGTCGCCGTCCACAGCTACAAGGACCTGCCCACGCTGCCCGAGCCCGGCCTGGCCGTGGCCGCCGTCCCGCCCCGGGAGGACCCGCGCGACGCGCTGGTCGCCCGCGACGGGCTGACCCTCGGCGAGCTCCCGCCCGGCTCGCGGGTGGGAACCGGCGCCCCGCGCCGGGTCGCGCAGCTGCGCGCGCTCGGCCTGGGCCTGGAGGTCGTGCCGATCCGCGGCAACGTGGACACCCGCATGGGCCGGGTGGGTGGGCTGGATCCCGACGCAGACCTGGACGCGGTCGTCCTGGCTCGCGCCGGCCTGACCCGGCTGGGCCGGCTGGACGCCGTCACCGAGACCCTCGACCCGCTGCAGGTGCTCCCCGCGCCGGCGCAGGGTGCGCTGGCGGTGGAGTGCCGGGCCGACGACGTCCGCACCCGCGAGCTGCTCGCCGCCCTCGACGACCCGGCCACCCGGGCCTGCGTGGTCGCCGAGCGCACCACCCTCGCCGCGCTCGAGGCCGGCTGCAGTGCGCCGGTCGCCGCCTACGCGGAGCTGGCCGAGGGCGAGGACGGCCCCGAGCTGTTCCTCCGCGCCTCGGTGACCGCGCTGGACGGCAGCGACGGCGTCCGCGGCTCGATCACCGGGCCGCCGGCCGACGCCGAGCGGCTCGGCCGCGGGCTCGCCGCCGAGCTGCTCGAGCGCGGCGCGGCCGCGCTGATGGCGGCCCCCCGATGAGCCACACCCCCCTGGCCGGGCAGCACACCCCGGCCCCCCGAACCCCCGCACACCAGCCCTCACGGGCCAGGAACAGGAGCACGCGATGACGCGCTTCCGCAAGCAGAACGGCGGGACGGCCGGCACGGTCGTCTTCGTCGGCGCCGGCCCGGGCGACCCCGGGATGCTGACCGCCCGGGCCACCGCGGCGCTCGCCGAGGCCGACACCGTCCTCGTCGACCCCGGGGTCCCGCAGGTCCTCCAGGACGCCGTCCGCGAGCAGCGCCCCGAGCTGGAGCTGAGCACCGTCACCGGTGAGCCGGCCGAGGTCGCCAAGACCGCCGTCACCACGGCGAAGAACGGCAGCACCGTCGTCCGCCTCGTCGCCGGTGACCCGTTCACCTCCGACGCCGCGATCAAGGAGGTGCTGGCCGTGGGCCGCACCTCGGTCGGCTTCGACGTCGTTCCCGGCGTCGCGCCCGCCACCGCCGTCCCGGCGTTCGCCGGCGTCGCCGTCGGCAGCACCGCGGTCACCGCCGACCTGCGCGGCGGCGAGGCCGACCTGGCCGCGCTCGCGGCCGCGGCCAAGGGCCTGGACGCCCCGCTGGTCCTGCAGGGCAACGCCGAGGACCTCCCCGACGCCGCGGCGCGGCTGGTCGAGGGCGGGCTGGCCGGCAGCACCCCCGTCGTGGTGACGACCGGCGGGTCGGGCACCGGCCAGAAGAGCGTCGTCGCCAAGCTCACCGCCGTGGCGGAGAAGACCGCCGGGCTGGACGCCGTCACCGGGCCGGTCGTGGCCACCGTCGGGTCGGCCGTCGACAAGCGCGGCAAGCTGTCCTGGTGGGAGAGCCGGCCGCTGTTCGGCTGGCGGGTGCTCGTGCCGCGCACCAAGGACCAGGCCGGCGAGATGAGCGACCGGCTGCGCGCCTACGGGGCCGTGCCCGTCGAGGTGCCGACGATCGCAGTCGAGCCGCCGCGCAGCCCCGCGCAGATGGACCGCGCGATCAAGGGCCTGGTCACCGGCCGCTACGGGTGGATCGTGTTCACCTCGGTCAACGCGGTGAAGGCCGTGCGCGAGAAGTTCGTCGAGCTGGGCCTGGACGCGCGGGCCTTCGCCGGCGTCAAGGTTGCCTGCGTCGGCGAGCAGACCGCCGAGGCGGTGCGGGCCTTCGGCATCGCGCCGGAGCTCGTGCCCACCGGTGAGCAGTCCAGCCAGGGTCTGCTGGCCGACTTCCCCGAGTACGACGACGTGCTCGACCCGATCAACCGGGTGCTGCTGCCGCGCGCCGACATCGCCACCGAGACCCTCGCCGCGGGACTCAAGGAGCGCGGCTGGGAGATCGACGACGTCACCGCCTACCGGACCGTCCGGGCCGCGCCGCCGCCCGCGCCGGTGCGCGAGGCGATCAAGGGCGGCGGCTTCGACGCGGTGTGCTTCACCTCGTCGAGCACCGTGCGCAACCTGGTCGGTATCGCCGGCAAGCCGCACGCGAAGACCGTCGTCGCGGTGATCGGCCCGCAGACGGCCGCGACCGCGCAGGAGTTCGGCCTGCGGGTCGACGTCCAGCCCGAGACCGCCGCCGTCGCGCCGCTGATCGACGCCCTGGCCGAGTTCGCCGCGGCCCGCCGCGCCGAGGAGGAAGGCGAGGGCAGGTGAGCGAGCTCGCGAGCTCACCGATGGACGCAGCAGCGCCGCGAACGCGGCCGACGAGCGCCAGCGAGGAGGGCAAGTGAGCGGGGGCGCGACTCCCGGGTTCGCGCGCGGGCGCCGGCTGCGGTCGACGCCCGCGCTGCGCCGGCTCACCGCCCAGACGCGGCTGGCCCCGGCGGACTTCGTGCTGCCGGTGTTCGTCAAGCAGGGCATCGGCGAGCCGGTGCCGATCTCCTCGATGCCCGGCGTCGTCCAGCACACGCTGGACTCGCTGCGCAAGGCCGCGCACGAGGCGGCCGACGCGGGCATCTCCGGGCTGATGCTCTTCGGCATCCCCTCGGACAAGGACCCGGTCGGCTCGCAGGCCGACGCCGCCGACGGGATCGTCAACGTCGCCCTGCAGCAGCTGCGCGCCGACCTCGGCGACGAGCTGGTGCTCATGGCCGACCTGTGCCTGTGCGAGTACACCGACCACGGGCACTGCGGCGTCGTGACACCGGCCGGCGTGGTCGACAACGACCCGACGCTGGACCGCTACGCCGCGGTGGCGGTCGCCCAGGCGCAGGCCGGGGCCCACCTCGTGGCGCCCAGCGGGATGATGGACGGCCAGGTCGCGGCGATCCGCGCGGGTCTGGACGGCGCCGGCCACACCGAGACGCCGATCCTCGCCTACGCCGCCAAGTACGCCTCGGGCTTCTACGGCCCGTTCCGCGAGGCCGCCGAGGGGGCGCCGCAGTTCGGCGACCGCTCGACCTACCAGATGGACCCGCCCAACGCCGACGAGGCGCTGCGCGAGGTCGCGCAGGACCTCGCCGAGGGCGCGGACGCGGTCATGGTCAAGCCGGCGCTGCCCTACCTGGATGTCGTCGCCCGGGTCGCCGACGCCGTCGACGTCCCCGTCAGCGCGTACCAGGTCAGCGGCGAGTACGCGATGGTCGAGGCGGCCGCGGCCAATGGCTGGGTGGACCGGCAGCGGGCGGTCCTCGAGACGCTCACCGCCATCCGCCGGGCCGGCGCCGGCACCGTGCTGACCTACTGGGCGGTGGAGGCCGCCCGCTGGCTGCGCTGATGTCGTACGTCGAGCCCGGGGGCTCCGGACGGCCGTTCCGGCTGGTCGCCGGGGCCCTCGGGCTCCTCGTCGTCCTGGAGCTGTTGCCGGTCGGGCCGTCCGTCCTCCACGCGCCGGGCTGGGCGGTCGCGGGCGGGGTGCTGGCCGCGCTCGGCGGCCACACGCTGCTGGCCCGCCGCGCCTGGACGGTGCAGGTGGACGACGAGGCGCTCACGGTCGGCCGGGAGCGGGTGCTCCTCGCCGACGTCGATCCCGCCCACCAGCGCGCGGTGACCGACGGGACCGCCGGGGTGGACGCCGGTGCCGCGGTGCTCGGCGGCACGGGATCGCTGCCGCGCGGGCGGGCGGGGCTGCCGCTGCGGCTCACCGACGGCCGCACCGTCCTCGTGCCCACCCGCGACCCGGCCGCGCTCACCACCGCCCTGCTCGCCGCCGTCCCGGACACCCCGCACGGCTCTCCGGACAGGAAGGGGACACTGGGCTCGTGACCTCGCTGGACAGCCATCCCTACGCCTACGAGGCCCCGACGTCGGCCGGCCTGTTCGCCCGCGGGCAGCGGGTCACCCCGGGTGGGGTGAACAGCCCGGTGCGTGCGTTCCGCGCGGTCGGGGGCACCCCGCGGTTCATGGTGTCCGGCCAGGGCGCCTACCTCACCGACGCCGACGGACGCCGGTACGTGGACCTGGTCGCCTCGTGGGGGCCGCTGATCCTCGGCCACGCCCACCCCGCCGTCGTCGAGGCGGTCACGGCCACCGCCCGCCGCGGACTGACCTTCGGCGCCCCCACCGAGGGCGAGTTGGAGCTGGCCGAGGAGATCATCGCCCGGATGCCCCCGGTGCAGCGGGTGCGGCTGGTGAACTCCGGCACCGAAGCGGTGCTCTCGGCGGTCCGCCTGGCCCGCGGGGTCACCGGCCGCCCGCTCGTGGTCAAGTTCGCCGGCTGCTACCACGGCCACGTCGACGCCCTGCTCGCCGCTGCCGGCTCGGGCGTGGCCACCCTCGGCCTGCCCGACACCCCCGGGGTCACCACCGGCGCGGCCGCCGACACCGTCGTCCTGCCCTACAACGACGTCGCCGCGGTCGAGGCCGTCTTCGCCGAGCGGGGCGCGCAGATCGCCGCCGTCATCAGCGAGGCCGCGGTCGGCAACATGGGCGTCGTCCCGCCGCTGGACGGGTTCAACGCCGAGCTGCGGCGGATCACCGCCGAGCACGGCGCGCTGCTCGTCCTCGACGAGGTGATGACCGGCTTCCGGGTCTCCCGCTCCGGCTGGTACGGCCTGGACCCGGTCGACGCCGACCTGTTCACCTTCGGCAAGGTCATGGGTGGCGGCCTGCCCGCCGCCGCGTTCGGGGGCCGCGCCGATCTCATGGACCACCTCGCGCCCGCCGGGCCGGTCTACCAGGCGGGCACGCTGTCGGGGAACCCGGTGGCCGTCGCCGCCGGGCTGACCACGCTGCGGCACTGCACCGACGAGGTGTACGCCCGCTGCGACGAGGTCGCCGTGACCCTGCGCGGCGCGGCCAGCGCGGCCCTGTTCGCCTCCGGCGTCCCGCACCGGGTGCAGCAGGCCGGGTCGATGTTCTCGGTCTTCTTCGTGCCCGACGAGCGGCAGGTGCGGAACTACGACGACGCCCGCTCCCAGGACGCCGCCCGCTACACCGCCTTCTTCCACGCGATGCTGGCCCGTGGGGTCTACCTGCCGCCGTCGGCCTTCGAGGCGTGGTTCGTCAGCGCGGCCCTGGACGACGAGGCCGTGGAACGAGTGCTCGCGGCGCTGCCGGCCGCCGCCCGCGCTGCCGCGGCCGCCGACCCCGCCACCGCCCCGCCGGCCGAGGACCCCACCGAGGTGACCACCTGATGGCTCCGTCCCGGGAGCAGACGACCGTCGTCCACGTCCTGCGCCACGGCGAGGTCCACAACCCCGAGAAGGTCCTCTACGGGCGGCTGCCCGGCTACCGGCTCTCGGAGACCGGCGAGGCGATGGCGCTGGCCGCCGCCGAGTGGTTCGAGGACAAGGACGTCACCCACCTGGTGTCCAGCCCGCTCGAGCGCGCGCAGCAGACCGCCGCGCCGATCGCGAAGACGCTCGACCTGCCCGTGACGGTCGACGACCGGCTGATCGAGGCGGGCAACGCCTTCGAGGGGCTGCGGGTCGGCGTCGGCGACGGCGCGCTGCGGCAGCCGCAGCACTGGTGGAAGCTGCGCAACCCGTTCCGGCCGTCCTGGGGCGAGCCGTACGTGGAGATCGCCGCGCGGATGCTCGCCGCGGTCGAGGCCGCGCGCGACGCCGCCCGCGGCGCGGCCGCCGTGTGCGTCAGCCACCAGCTGCCGATCTGGACCCTGCGGCTGCACCTGGAGGGGCGCCGCTACGCGCACGACCCGCGCCGCCGGCAGTGCGGCCTGGCCAGCGTCACCTCGCTGACCTACGAGGGCGACCGGTTCGTGGGGCTCTCCTACGCCGAGCCGGCCGGTGCCACCGACCCCGACGCGGTCCCCGGCGCATGAGGGAGCGGCTGCTGGGGGCCCTGGCCGGGGCGCTGCTCCTTGCCGGCTGCTCCACCGGGGCGAACGCCGTCGACGTCAACAACGGCGGCGAGTTCCGGTTCGTCGCCGGCACCCCGGCCGGGGAGGTCATCCCCGAGGCCGAGCGGGCCGCCGCACCCGAGTTCTCCGGGACGCTGCTGGGCGGCGGCGAGTTCGCCTCGACCGAGCTCGCCGGGGACATCGCCGTCCTCAACTTCTGGGGCTCGTGGTGCCCGCCCTGCCGCGTGGAGACCCCGCAGTTCCAGGAGGTCTACGCCGACGTCCGCGACCGGGGGATCTCCTTCCTCGGCCTGAACGTCAAGGAGACCAGCGAGCAGTTCGCGCAGGCGTTCGTCGACAGCGAGGGCATCGAGTTCCCCTCGCTCTACGACCCGCGCGGCGAGGTGGCGCTCGCGTTCCGGGACTACCCGGCCAACGCGATCCCGTCCACGATCGTGCTCGACCGCGACGGACGCGTGGCGGCCGTCTACACCGGTGGGGTGTCGCAGGACGACCTGCGCGCGGTGCTCGACCGGCTGGCGGAGGAGGGCTGATGGGGGAGACCTTCAGTGGCCTGGTCACCGACGGCCCGCTGCTCGTCGCCGCCGCGGTGGCGGCCCTGGTCGGGCTGGTCAGCTTCGCCTCGCCGTGCGTCCTCCCGCTGGTGCCCGGCTACCTCTCCTACGTCACCGGCCTGGCCGGCACCGGAGTGCGGACGACCGCCCCGGCCCTGGCCGGCGAGGGCGCGCCGGCGACCGGCGGGACGGCGACCGCGGTGCGCCCCGACGTCGACGAGCGGTCCCCGCGTGGCCGGATGGTGCTCGGCGCGGTCCTGTTCGTGCTCGGCTTCACCGTCGTCTTCGTCGCCTTCGGCGCGGCGTTCGGCGGGCTGGGCCGCCTGCTGTTGCAGCACGCCGACGTCCTCACCCGGGTGTTCGGCGTCGTCACGATCGTCATGGGCCTGGCCTTCCTCGGCTGGCTGCCGTTCCTGCAGCGCACCGCCCGGCTCTCGGCCCGCCCGGTCGCCGGGCTCGCGGGCGCCCCGCTGCTGGGCGTCGTCTTCGGCCTCGGCTGGACGCCGTGCCTGGGCCCCACGCTCGCCGCGGTCAACTCGCTGGCGTACGTGGAGGCGACCGCCGGGCGCGGCGCCCTCCTCGGCGTCGCCTACTGCCTGGGGCTCGGGGTGCCGTTCGTCCTGGTCGCCCTCGGCGCCCGGTGGGCACTCGGTGCGACGTCGTTCCTGCGCCGGCACGCCCGCACGGTCACCAGCGCCGGCGGCGCCCTGCTGCTCGTCGTCGGCGTCCTGCTGGTCACCGGCGCGTGGACGGAGATGATGGGCTGGCTGCGGTCGTGGCTGGCGGCCACCGGCCTCGCGGAGACCTCGCTGTGACCGTGACCGCCCCGGGGGGGGGGGGGGGGGGGGGGGGGGGGCGGGGGGGGGGGGGGGGGGGGGGGGGGGGGGGGGGGGGGGGGGGGGGGGGGGGGGGGGGGGGGGGGGGGGGGGGGGCGGGGGGGGGACGCGCCCCCCCCCCCCCCCCCCCCGCCCCCGCCCCCCCCCCCCCCCCCCCCCCCCCCCCGCCCCCGCCGCCTGCCCGCTCCTCGCTCGGCCGGCGCGCGCTGGGCCTGTGGCTGCGCTGGTGGCGCCGGCTCACCGCCATGCGGACGGCGATCATCCTGCTGTTCCTGCTCGCGCTGGCCGCCATCCCCGGGTCCCTGCTGCCGCAGCGGTCGCTCAACCAGAACAACGTCCGGCAGTACTTCGCCGACCACCCGACGCTCGCGCCGTGGCTGGACCGGCTGTACCTGTTCGACGTCTTCAGCTCGCCGTGGTTCGCCGCGGTCTACCTGCTGCTGTTCGTCTCGCTCATCGGCTGCGTCGTCCCCCGGCTGGTCGAGCACGTCCGCGCGCTGCGCGCGGCGCCGCCGCCGGCCCCCCGCCGGCTGCTGCGGCTGCCCGACTCCGGCGAGCTGACCACCCCACTGCCCGGGCCGGCCGCCCTCGACGTGGTCGAGGAGGAGCTGCGGGTGCAGCGGTTCCGCGTCGTCCGCCGCTCCGGTCGCGACGGTGAGGAGCTGTCGGCCGAGAAGGGCTTCTGGAAGGAGTCGGGGAACATCCTGTTCCACCTCTCCCTGGTCGCCCTGCTGCTCGGCCTGGCCGGCGGCAAGCTCTGGGGGTACGAGGGGAGCATCCTGGTCACCGAGGGCCAGGGGTTCTGCAACAGCTTCCAGCAGTACGACACCTACTCCGCCGGCCCACTGGTGGAGGGCGCCGACCTGACGCCGCTGTGCGTCGACCTCGAGGACTTCCGCGCCGAGTACGAGGAGAACCTGACCGCGGCCTCCTACACCGCGGACATCACCCACGGCGCCCCCGGCGCCCCCGGCGAGGAAGGCGAGCGGCACACGATCGGCGTCAACGACCCGCTGCGGGTCGACGGCGACCGGGTCTACGTGACCGGCCACGGCTACAGCCCCCGGTTCACCGTCACGCTGCCCGACGGGCAGGTGTTCGAGGGCGTCTCGGCGCCGTTCCTGCCCACCGACCAGTCGACGCTGGCCAGCGAGGGCGCGCTCAAGCTGCCCGACCTCGGCGCCGGGGTGGACGACCAGCTGGCCATCCAGGGCTTCTTCGCGCCGACCGGGGTGCTGCAGGGCGGCATCCTGACCTCGGTCGACCCGCGGCCGCTCGACCCGCAGGTGGCGATCCTGGCCTACCAGGGCTACCTGGGCCTCGACTCCGGCCTGCCGCAGTCGGTCTACTCGATCGACCAGAGCCAGATCGACCGCGGCCGGCTGACCGAGGTGGGCCGGGCCAACCTCGCGGTCGGGGAGACCCTGACCCTGCCCGACGGGACGGCGATCACCTTCGACGGCGTCGCGCAGTTCGCCGCGCTGCAGTTCTCCCACGACCCCGGCCAGGTGTGGGTGCTCGGCGCCGCCGTCAGCCTGCTCACCGGCCTGCTCGCCCTGCTCCTGCTGCGCCGGGAGCGGTTCTTCGCCCGGGTCGGGCCGGCTCCCGACGGCGGCGGTACCGTGCTGGCGGTCGGCTCGCTGACCAGGGGCGGCGGCGAGAGCGCCACCCGGTTCGCCGAACTGACCGGCCGGCTGCGGGCCGCGCTCGACGAGCGTGCCCCCACCACTCCTGCCCCGTCGTCCGGCGGGGTCCGCACCGGAACCGGAGGCTCCCCGAGTGCCCGTTGACCAGTCGCTGGCCGAGCTGTCGGACACCCTCTTCTCGATCACCGTCGCGATCTACTCGGTGGCCGTCGTGGCCTTCTCCGCCCAGCTGGCCTTCGGCCGCCGGCCGGCGCGCGAGCTGGTCACGGCCGGCGTCGGTGGGAGCGGGGCCCGAGTGGACGGCGACGCGCCGGCTCCCCAGCAGCGCAGCGCCCGGTGGGGCCTGGTCGGCGTCGGCCTCACCGCGGTGGGTGCGCTCGTGCACGCCGCCGTCCTGGTCACCCGCGGGACGGCCGCCGGGCGGCTGCCGTGGGGCAACATGTACGAGTTCGCCACGGCCGTTGTCCTCATCGGCGTGGCCGCCTTCCTGGTGCTGTCCGTCCGCATGCCCGGGGTGCGCACCATGGGCGCCTTCGTGCTCGCGCCCGTGGTGCTGTCGCTCGTCGCGATCGGGCTGTTCCTCTACGCCGAGGCCGGGCCGCTGGTCGCCGCGCTGCGGTCCAGCTGGCTGGCGGTGCACGTGAGCACGGCCATCATCGGCTTCGGCGTCTTCTTCGTCAGCGGCATCGCCAGCGTCCTGTACCTGCTGCGCGTCCGGTACGACGCCCGCGGGGGCGACGGAGGATCGTCGGTGCTGGCCAGGCTGCCCGCAGCGGCGGCGCTGGACCGGGTCGCCCACCGCACCGTCGTCTTCGGGTTCCCGGTCTGGACCTTCGCGATCATCGCCGGCGCCATCTGGGCGGAGAGCGCCTGGGGCCGGTTCTGGGGCTGGGACCCCAAGGAGACCTGGGCCTTCATCGCCTGGGTCGTCTACGCCGGCTACCTGCACGCCCGGACGACGGCCGGCTGGCGGGGCCGTCCCGCGGCGTGGGTCGACGTCGTCGGCCTGGTCGTGATGGTCTTCAACCTGCTCTACGTGAACATGGTGTCGACCGGGCTGCACAGCTACGCCGGGGTGAACTGACCGTTCCCGGTCCCGCGCGACGGGGTGACACGTTCCCCGTTTCGGGGCCGAGCGACGTGACGCGGGGCACCGCGCGTGCTTCCATGCGCGCATGACGCGAAACGGGGCAGTCCGCCGTGGGTAGGCACGCGGCCGCCGACGGCGCCGCCGTGCACCCCGTCGTCGCCGCGGCGCTCGCCCGGCGGGCGGCCGGGTCGCCCTCGGGGCGGCACGGGGACCTGCGCGCCGAGACCACGCACACCAACGTCGGCTGGCCCGGGCGGACCGACGAGGAGCCGTCCTCCGGCAACCCGACGGGCTGGCCGGGCGGCATGACCGAGCAGTCGCCGCAACGGGCCCCCGCTCCACCGGCGCGGCCCCGCGGCTGGCGCCGGTTCTTCGGGTCGCGCGCGGCCTGACGGCGGCCAGGAGCGCGACCCCGGGAGCCTCCGCCATCGGCCCCATGCAGGGGCCCGCCACGAGCGTGCGAGTGGCGGCGGCAGGGGCTCCCCGCTCAGGCGGGGGAGCCGTCGTCCCGGCGGGTGCGGCGCTCGAGCTCGCGCAGGAAGTCGGGGTCGTCGTCCGGGGCCAGTGGGCGCACGTCGCGCTGCGGCCGGGGACCCGGCCGGCGCGGGGCTCGCACGCCGTTACCCCTTTCGGGACCGCCCGCAGCCGCGGCGGCGCGCATGACCAGCACGACCACGGCAACCGCCACCACCAACACCACAACGAAGGCCATCGCGCCTGTTCCCCCCTCGTCCGTCGAGCCCGAGTGCACTCCACAGTACGACCGCGGCGATACTCGACCGCGGCAGGCAGCAGCGCGGGAGGGGAGTGGGCCATCGACGCCGTCGACCGGCAGCTGATCGACCTGCTGCGCGCGAACGGGCGGGCGAGCTATGCCGAACTCGCCCGGCAGGTGGGGTTGTCCTCCCCGGCGGTGCACGAGCGCGTCGGCAAGCTCGAGGCCGCGGGCGTCGTCCTCGGCTACGAGGCGATCGTCCACCCCGCCGCGCTCGGGCTCGACGTCACCGCGCTGGTGAGCGTCATCGAGAGCGACTCGGTCGACGACACCGGCATCGAGGAGGCGCTGCGCGCGATGCCGGAGGTCGAGGACTGCTGGCGGGTGGCCGGTGCGGAGGGCTACGTCCTCAAGGTGCGCGTGACCGACATCCCGGCACTGGAGGCGACCATCAGCGCGTTGAACCGGATCAGAGGCGTCGCCCGCACCCGGACGACGGTCGTGCTGAGTACCAAGTGGGAGGGCCGCCATGGCCGAGAGCGCTGAACCGACGGTGCCGCAGGCGCCGACCGGGGGGCCGGCGGCGCGGCCGCGGATCGCCCCCTGGCTGGTCATCTACACCGTGGGCCGGTTCGCGATCGCGGCCGCGCTGGTGCTGCTGCTGTGGTGGCTGGGCCTGGACTTCTGGTCGGGTGCCCTGTTCGGCCTGCTGCTGTCGATGCCCGTCTCCTACCTGCTGCTGCGGCCGTCCCGCGAGCGGCTGACCGAGGCGCTGGCCGCGCGAAGCGTCGCCCGCAAGCAGGCCAAGCAGGACATCGCCGCCCGGCTCACCGGCGACGGCGCCTGACGGCCCCCTCCCGGGTCCCGGCCCGAGCTCGCGAGGGCTGGGGAGGAGGGGGTCCTCTCTCTCAGCCGCTCAGGGCCAGCCCCGCGCCGAACAGGACGCCGGTGGCGAGGGTGAGCAACCCGGTCCCCTGCAGTGCGCCGATGAGCACCCGCCCGCGCCCGCCGGAGAGCACGGTGCGCACCGGCGGCACGGCCAGCGGGACGGCGAGCAGGCCCAGCAGCGCCCACGGCCGGACGACGCCGAGGGCGATCACCACCGCGAAGGCGACGCCCAGCAGCGCGGTGAACAGCACGCGGGTGCCCCGGTCCCCGACCAGCACCGCCAGGGTGCGCTTGCCGACGGCGGCGTCCCCCTCGATGTCGCGGAGGTTGTTCACGACCAGCAGGGCCACGATGAGCAGCCCGATGGGCACGGAGGCGGCGACCGCGAGCCCCTCGACCGTGCGGGTCTGCGCGAACGTCGTCCCCACGACGGCGACCAGGCCGAAGAAGACGAAGACGAAGACCTCGCCGAGCGCGCGGTAGCCGTAGGGGAGCGGGCCCCCGGTGTAGGTCCAGGCCGCGACGATGCAGACCGCGCCGACGGCGACCAGCCACCAGCTCGACAGCGCCGCCAGTGCCAGCCCGGCGACCCCGGCGACGGCGAAGGACAGCACCGCCGCCAGCAGCACCTGGCGGGGCGTCGCCGCTCCCGAGCCGACCAGCCGCATGGGCCCCACCCGTGCCGCGTCCGTGCCGCGGGTGCCGTCGGAGTAGTCGTTGGCGTAGTTGACCGCCACCTGCAGGGCCAGCGCGACGACCATCGCCAGCAGCGCCGGGACGAGCCGGAAGCCGTCGAGCGCCGCGGCCGCGCCGGTGCCGACGAGCACCGGTGCCACGGCCGCGGGCAGCGTGCGGGGGCGGGCGCCGGCCAGCCACTGCGCGGGGGTGGCCACGGGTCAGCTCCTCCCGTCGGTCACCGCGGCGGCGAGGCCGCGGCGGTCGGGCTTGCCGGTGTGCAGGGTCGGCACGGCGGCGATCCGGTGCAGTTCGCGGGGGGCTGCGGGAGCGCCGAGCCGCTCGGCGACCCACGGCCGCAGCGCAGCCAGGTCGGGGTCGGCGCCGGGGGCCGGGACGACGGCTGCGACGACCCGCTGCCCCCACTCGGCGTCCGGCCGCCCGAAGACGACCGCGTCGGCGACGTCCGGGTGCTCGCGCAGGACCCCCTCCACCGCCTGCGGCGCCACGTTGACCCCGCCGGTGACCACCACGTCGTCCAGCCGGCCGTGCACGGTCAGCCGGCCGTCGGCGTCGAGCGCCCCGGCGTCGCGGGTGCGGAACCAGCCGTCGGCGAACGCGGCCGCGGTGCCCTCGGGGTCCAGGCGGTACCCGAGCGCCAGCACCGGCCCGGCCAGCTCGACGCCGCCCTCGGTCACGCGGACGCGGACGCCGTCCAGCGGCTCCCCGTCGTACACGCAGCCGCCGGCCGTCTCGGTCATGCCGTAGGTGGTCACGACGGTCACGCCGGCCTCCCGCGCCCGTGCCAGCAGGGCCGGATCGGTGGCCGCTCCGCCGACGAGCACCGCCTCGAACGCCCGCAGCGCGCCGGGCTCGGCGTCGAGGTACCGCCGCAGCTGGGTGGGCACGAGCGCGGTGTACCGCCGTCCGACCGGCATGCGGGCGAGGGCGTCGGCGACCCGCTCGCCCCTGGCCAGCACGGTGGGCCGGGTGCCGGCGAGGACCGACCGGCAGAGCACCTGCAGCCCCGCGACCGCCGACACCGGCAGCGCCAGCAGCCAGCCGCCGGGGCCGCCGAGCCGGTCCAGCGTGGCCTGCCCGGAGGCGCGCACCGCGGCCGCCGGCAGCAGCACGCCCCGGCCGCCGCCGGTCGAGCCGGAGGTGGCGACGACGAGGTCCGCTCCGGGCTCGAGCGGCTCCTCGGGGCGCAGCACCGCGCGGGCCGCCGCCACGGCCGCCGGCGGCCCCGGGGGCAGCACCGCGAGGGGTGCCGTGCCGTCGAGGGCGGCGCGCAGCGGGGGCAGCAGGGCGAGGGGGTCGGCCGGCGCGGGGAGGAGGGTCAGCTGCCGGGACACGGGTCCCGAGGCTACTGCGGCGCCGATCTAGGCTGCTCGTGTGACGGACGCGGCCGGGGGTCAGCTCGAGCCGCACGTCTGGTCGGTGCCGATGCGCACCCGGTTCCGGGGCATCGACGTGCGCGACGGCGTGCTCGTGCGCGGCCCGGCCGGGTGGGGCGAGTTCTCGCCGTTCTGGGACTACGACGTCGCGGAGAGCCGCCGGTGGTGGACCGCAGCGGTGGAGGCTGCCTGCGAGGGCTGGCCGGCGCCGGTGCGGGACACGGTCCCGGTGAACGTCACCGTGCCGGCGGTCGATGCGGAGCGGGCGCACGCGGTCGTGGCGGCGTCGGGCTGCCGCACGGCGAAGGTCAAGGTCGCCGAGCCCGGGCAGACGCCGGCCGAGGACCTCGCCCGTGTGGAGGCGGTGCGCGACGCCCTGGGCCCGGGCGGCGCCATCCGGGTCGACGTCAACGCCGCGTGGGACGTCGACACCGCGGCAGCCCGCATCCGGGAGCTGGACCGGGTGGGGCTCGAGTACGTCGAGCAGCCCTGCGCCACGCTCGCCGAGCTCACCGCGCTGCGCCGCCGGATCGACGTCCGGGTCGCGGCCGACGAGGTGGTCCGCCGGTCGGGTGACCCGCTGCGGGTGGACCTGCGCGAGGCCTGCGACGTCGTCGTGCTCAAGGTGCAGCCGCTGGGTGGCGTGCGGGCGGCGCTGCGCGTCGCCGAGGCGCACGGCCTGCCGAGCGTGGTGTCCTCGGCGCTGGAGTCCTCGGTGGGCATCGCCGCCGGGGTGGCGCTCGCCGCGGCGCTGCCCGAGCTGCCCTTCGCCTGCGGGCTGGCCACGGTCGCGCTGTTCACCGCCGACGTCACCGGCGACCCGCTGCTGCCGGTGGACGGCGCCCTGCCCGTGCGGGCCGTGGTCCCCGACCGGCTGGCCGAGGTCGCCGCCGACGCCGGCACGGCGCAGCGGTGGCGGGCGCGGCTGGCCGCGGTGGCCGCGTGAACCCCTCCACCGCGTGCGCCCGGGTGCTGGTCGACGAGCTGGTCCGGGGCGGCGTCACCGACGCGGTGCTCGCCCCCGGGTCGCGGTCCGCGCCGGTCGCGCTGGCGCTGTTCGAGGCCGAGCGCGCCGGCCGGCTCACGCTGCACGTGCGCATCGACGAGCGGACGGCGGCCTTCCTCGCCCTCGGGCTGGCCAAGGCCTCGGGGCGCCCGGTGCCGGTGCTCACCACCTCCGGGACGGCGACCGCGCACCTGCACGCCGCCGTCCTCGAGGCCGACGCCGCGGGCGTGCCGCTTCTGGCGCTCACCGCCGACCGCCCGCCGGAGCTGCGCGACACCGGGGCCAACCAGACCATCGCGCAGCCGGGGCTCTACGGGCAGGCGGTCCGCGCGGCGGTGGACGTCGGCGTGCCCGAGGCCGGTCGGGAGGCGGCGCAGAACCGCTACTGGCGCTCGCTGGTCGCCAAGGCCCTGCTCACCGCCCGCGGCGCGCTGTCGGCCGACCCCGGACCGGTGCACCTGAACCTGCCGTTCCGCGAGCCGCTGCTGCCCCACGACCCGGCGCCGCCCGAGCTCGCCGAACCGTGGGCCGGCCGACCCGGCGGCGCCCCGTGGACCGAGGGCGCCGTCCCCCGGGTCCCGCCGCCGGCCGACGGCGGCCCGGCGCGCACGCTGGTGGTCGTCGGCGACGCGCCGCCGGCGCTGGGCCGGGCCGCGGCCGAGCTCGCCCGCGAGCGGAACTGGCCGGTCGCCGCCGAGCCCTCCAGCGGGGCGTGGGCGGCGTCGGTGCGCGGTGGCGCGCTGCTGCTCGGCGCGTCGGCGTGGCTGGTCGCGCACCGCCCGGAGCGGGTGCTGGTCGTGGGCCGGCCGACCCTGTCCCGGCCGGTGTCGGCGCTGCTCGCCGACCCCGCGGTCCGGGTGGAGACGGTCGCGGCCGCGCCCCGCTGGGCCGACGCGGGCCGCTCGACCGCGGCCGTGGGCGCGCTGCCGATCGGCGGGCCGGCGGCCGACCCGGACTGGCGGGCCGCCTGGTGCGCGGCGGCCGGCCGCGCGGGATCGGCGGTCGACGGGTTGCTCGACGCGGTCCCGGGGCTGCCGGCGGGACGGCTGGCCCGCGACCTGGTGGCCGCGCTGCCCGACGGCGCGCTGCTGGTCCTCGGCTCCTCGACGCCGGTGCGCGACGTCGACCGGCTCGCCGTCCCCCGCGACGGGGTCACCGTGCTGGCCAACCGCGGCGTCGCCGGGATCGACGGCACCGTCTCCACCGCCGTCGGTGCCGCGCTCGCCCACCAGCGGGCCGGCGGCGGTCCCGCGGTGGCGCTGCTCGGCGACCTCACCTTCCTGCACGACCTGCAGGGCCTGCTCCCCGGCGACGGCGAGGCGCTGCCCGACCTCACCCTCGTCGTGCCGGACAACGACGGCGGCGGCATCTTCGCCCAGCTCGAACCCGGGCAGTCGCGGTACGCGGCCGGGTACCGGCGGGTGTTCGGCACCCCGCACGGCCGTGACCTCGTGGCGGTCGCCGAGGCGCTGGGGTGGCCGGCGACCGCGGTGGACGGCCCGGCGCAACTGGCCGCGGTCCTGGCGACGGGCGGTCCGCGGGTGGTCGTCGTCCGCACCGACCAGCGGGCCGAGGCGCAGCTGGCGGCGGCGCTGCGGACCGCCGTGGCCGAGGCCCTGGGCGAGCCGGGCCACGACGGCGCCTGACGGGGCGCTCCGCGGCTACCGTGCCGGGGGTGACCGAGCAGCGCGGCGAGCCACGCCGGGCGGGTCGATCCGAGCACAGCACCCGGGAGCAGCGACCGGCCCGGGCGTCCGGTGACGGGCCGGGTGCCCCAGGTGCGTCCGGCGCCCTCGGGGAGGTCATGGGCCAGATCGCCCGGGCCCTGCAGGAGGAGCACGGGGACGTCGAGGCCACCCTGCTGGTCATCACCGCGACGGCGGTCGACGCCGTCCCCGGCGCCTCGGACTGCGCCATCAGCCACGTCATCGGCCGCCGCACGGTCGAGCCGCGGGTGTCGACCGGAGAGCTCGCCCGCCGGGCAAACCGGTCGACGTCGCCGAGGAGGTCACGCGCACCGGGGCGCTGCCGGGCGCCGGTTGAGCCGGTGATCGTCCGGGCACGGGCAGGCGCACGGTGCGCGGAGCCGCCGGCAGTTCCGCGCACCCAGGTCCGGCAGTCCAGAACCAGGGCTGCCGGGCCGCCTCCGAGTGGTCCCCTGCCGACCGGCGGAGCAGGCTGGGACTCCCCCCACCGGTAGAGGAGCCTGCGATGGTCACTCCCGAGCCCGAGCCCGAGGCCGGCCGCGAGTTCTGGCGGGACATCAAGCCCCTGGAGAACGTCTTCCGCAAGGACGCCGCCCCCGAGATCTTCCTGCCCGACACGCTGGACGACGACGAGCGGTACTTCATCCCGCTGTCGGAGACCGTGGGCTCGCGGCCGCTGTGGATCTCGCTGACGCAGAACCGCTGGGCCGACGTCCTCTGGGCCAAGCAGGCCGGGCTGGTCAACCGGCACTACCACCCGCACCAGGTCTTCGGGTACACGCTGTCGGGGAAGTGGAGCTACCTCGAGCACGACTGGGTGGCCACCCGCGGCACGTTCGTCTACGAGACGCCGGGGGAGGCGCACACCCTCGTGGCCCACGAGTCCGACGAGCCGATGCGGGTGCACTTCAACGTCACCGGCCCGCTGATCTGGCTGGACGAGAACGGCGAGCCCGAGGGCACCTTCGACGCCTACGACTACCTCGAGCTGGCGCGTGAGCACTACGAGAAGGTCGGCCTGGGCGCCGCCGCGGTGGAGCAGCTGCTGCGCTGACCCTCCGGCGCGGCTAGCTCTCCAGCGCGGCCTGGAACGCGGCGAACTTCGCCTGGGTCTCGGCCAGCTCGGCTGCCGGGTCGGAGCCGGCGACGATGCCGCAGCCGGCGAACAGCCGGGCGGTCGCGGGCTCGTCGTCGCACAACTGGGCGCAGCGCAGGGCCAGGCCGAACTCACCGTCGCCGCGGGCGTCGAGCCAGCCGACCGGCCCGGCGTAGCGGCCGCGGTCCATGCCCTCCAGCTCGCCGATCAGTCCGGCGGCGGCCGCCGTGGGCGTGCCGCAGACGGCGGCGGTCGGGTGCACCGCGCCGACCAGCTCCAGCAGGCCGGCGGTGCCGCGGGCGCCGTTGCGCCGCTGGACGCCGGTGACGTCGGTGGCCAGGTGCCGCACGTTGGCCAGCGTGAGCAGCTCCGGCTCCTCCGGCGCGGTGAGGGCCGAGCAGTACGGCCCGAGGGCGCGCACCAGCGACTCCACGGCCAGCGCGTGCTCCGCGCGGTCCTTGGCCGAGCCGAGCAGCGCGGCGGCCAGCCGCTCGTCCTCCGCGCCCGCCCCGCGCGGCGCCGTCCCGGCGAGCACCCGCGAGGAGAGCTCCCGGCCGGTGCGGCGCAGCAGCAGCTCGGGAGTGGCGCCCAGCAGCCCGTCGACGGCGAAGGTCCAGCAGCCGGGGAAGCGGGCGGCCAGCCGGGCCAGCAGCGCCCGCGGGTCCAGCGGCGCGTCGGCGGTGACCAGCAGGTCCCGGGCGAGCACCACCTTGGCCAGCTCACCGGCGGTGATCCGCTCCACCGCGGCGGCCACGGTCGCGCACCACGAGGCCGGGTCCATCGCGCCGTCGGCGTACCGCAGCCGGCCCAGCGGTGCGGGATCGGCCGCCGCGGTGGCGGCCAGCGCGTCGAGGGGGTCGGCGTCGCCGGTGGTGGTCACCCACGCGACGCCGTCCCGCCGTCCGACGACGACCTCCGGGACGACGAAGACCGACGTCCCGGCAGCCGGGTCGAAGGCGATGCTGGCGAACGCGACCGGCCCCGAGCCGGGCACGCCGAGCCGGTCGTCGACGTCGAGGCCGGCGCTGTGCTCCGCCCACCACTCGGCGGCCTCGGCCAACGCGGACGGGCCGGAGACCTCCAGCCGCGCGGCCTCTCCCCAGCCCACCAGGCCCTCGCCGCCGCGCACCCAGGACAGGGCGCCGGCGCCCGGCAGGAGGTCCAGCAGCGCGGGCGGGTCGGGGAGCGGGGTGGTGACGACAGGGGTGACCGCCTCGGTGCTGGTCACGGCTGCCGCGGTCACGGACCCAGCGTATGCGGCGCGCCGGCTCAGCCGCCGGAGACGGCTTGTAACGTCAGCCGCCGTGGGAGACCGGCGAGAGGGCGCACACACCGCGGGGCGGCGGGCCGGTCTGGACAAGCAGCCGGCCGACGTCGCGGCCATGTTCGACCGGGTCGCGCGGCGCTACGACCTCACCAACACGGTGCTCTCCGGTGGCCGGGACGCCGCCTGGCGCCGGGCCACGCGCGAGGCCCTGGGTGCCCGCCCGGGGCAGACGGTGCTCGACGTCGCCGCGGGGACGGCGGTGTCCACGGTGGAGCTGGCCACCGGCGGCGTGCGCGCCGTCGCCTGCGACTTCTCCCAGGGCATGCTCCGCGCGGGGGCCGACCGGTCGGTGCCCAAGGTGGCCGGCGACGCCATGGCCCTGCCGCTGGCCGACGAGAGCGTGGACGGCGTCGTCATCTCCTTCGGCCTGCGCAACGTCGCCGACCCCGACGCGGCGCTGCGCGAGTTCGCGCGGGTGACCCGGCCCGGGGGGACGCTGGTGGTCTGCGAGTTCTCCAGCCCCACCTGGCGCCCGTTCCGCACCGTCTACACCGAGTACCTCATGCGGGCCCTGCCGCGGATCGCCCGCGCGGTGAGCAGCAACCCGGACGCCTACGTCTACCTGGCCGAGTCGATCCGGGCCTGGCCCGACCAGCCGGCGCTGGCCGCCCGGCTGCAGGCGGCGGGGTGGGCCGACGTCTCGTGGCGGGACCTCACCGGCGGGGTCGTCGCCCTGCACCGGGGGCGCAAGCCGCGGGCCTGACGCCATGGGCGCACCTCGGCCCCGTCCGGAGGCTCGCCGCGAGCGTGCGAGCGGTGAGGAGGACGGGGTCCTTGATGGAACCGTGACGTGCGGTTCACGGAAGGCCACTTGTCACCGATGTCACACCCCGGCATAAGGTAGGGACCGAGGACTTTGTGAAGCAATTCACAAAGTCACACGGACTCGACGCGAGGAGGCCGAGGTGGACGACGGCGACCGGCGAGCTGACGTGCTCGTCGTCGGGGCCGGTCCCGCGGGCTCCTCGGCGGCCTGGCACCTGGCGCGGGCCGGCCGCGACGTCGTCGTGCTGGAGAAGGCCGGGTTCCCGCGGGAGAAGGTCTGCGGGGACGGACTCACCCCCCGGGGCGTGAAGGCGCTGGCCGACATGGGCGTCGACACCACCGGGTGGGTGCGGCACAAGGGGCTGCGGGTCACCGGCGGCGGGCAGGTCGTCGAGGTGGACTGGCCGCGGCTGGCCTCCTGGCCGTCGTACAGCCTGGTCCGCAACCGCCGCGACCTCGACACCCGACTCGCCGCGCACGCGGAGGCCGCCGGCGCCCGGGTGGTCCAGGACGTCACCGTCACCGGCCCGCTGCTCGACGACGCCGGGCGCGTGACCGGCGTGCACGCGGCGGAGGGGTCCGACCGCACGCCGGTCCGCTGGACGGCGGCACTGGTCGTCTCGGCGGAGGGGCTGTCCGGGCGGCTGGGTAAGGCGCTGGGCCTCGTCCGCCGCGAGGACCGTCCGCTCGGGGTCGCCGTCCGCCGGTACGTCCGCTCCCCACGGACCGACGACGACTACCTCGACATCTCCTTCGACCTGTCCGCCTCCGGCCCGAGCGCGGACTCCATGCCCGGCTACGGCTGGGCGTTCGGCATGGGTGACGGCACGAGCAACGTCGGCTTCGGCCTGCTCGACCAGCGCCGGGGCACCGGTGCCGAGCCCCGCGCGGTGCTGCGCGAGTGGCTGGCGACGCTGCCGCCGGAGTGGCAGTTCGGCGACGAGCACGCGGTCACCCCGCTGCGCGGCGCCGGGCTGCCGATGGCGCTGCACCGCCGGCCGGCCTACACGCGGGGGCTGCTGCTGGCCGGTGACGCCGCCGGCACCGTCAACCCGTTCAACGGCGAGGGCATCAGCTACGCGCTGGAGACGGGGCGGATGGCCGCGGAGGCGGCGGTCGAGGCCCTCGCCCGCCCGGAGGGGCTCGCCCGGGAGGCGGCGCTGCGGTCCTACCCGGCCCGGCTGCGCGAGGACTACGGCCGCCACCACCGGCTCGGCACGGCCTTCCTGGCGCTGCTCGACCGGCCCGGGCTCGTCCGCTTCGCCACCGCGCACGGCCTCAGGCGGCCCGCGATGGTCGAGGCCGCGCTCCGCCTCATGGGCAACCTCTCCGACGGCCGGGACGGCGACCGGTTCGACCGGGTCGTCTCCGTGCTCACCCGACTGGCACCGGCGGTCTGACCGTGCGCGCCGGACCGCCCCAGACCCCCCGCACCGGAGGGCGCTGCTGATGCTCTCGACCTACGTCCCCATCGTGGGGCTGTTCGCGCTGGCCGCTGCGTTCGCGCTGTTCTCGGTGACGGTCGCGCCGTACGTCGGCCCGCGCCGCTACAACCGGGCAAAGCTCGACGCCTACGAGTGCGGCATCGAGCCGGTGGACCAGCCGCTGACCGGCGGCCGCTTCCCGGTGAAGTACTACCTGGTCGCGATGCTGTTCATCGTCTTCGACATCGAGATCGTCTTCCTCTACCCGTGGGCGGTCGCCAACGACGCGCTCGGCGTCTTCGGGCTGATCGAGATGGTCGTGTTCATCGCCACGGTCTTCATCGCGTACGCCTACGTGTGGCGTCGCGGCGGGCTCGACTGGGACTGACAGGAGCCGATCCATGGGACTCGAGGAGAAGCTGCCGAGCGGCGTCCTGCTGACGACGGTCGAGAAGCTGGTCAACTGGACGCGCAAGTCCTCGCTGTGGCCGGCCACCTTCGGCCTGGCCTGCTGCGCCATCGAGATGATGGCCACCGGCGCCGGCCGCTACGACCTGGCCCGCTTCGGCATGGAGGTCTTCCGGGCCTCACCGCGCCAGGCCGACCTGATGATCGTGGCCGGCCGGGTGAGCCAGAAGATGGCGCCGGTCCTGCGGCAGATCTACGACCAGATGCCCGAGCCCCGCTGGGTGCTGGCGATGGGCGTCTGCGCCAGCTCGGGCGGGATGTTCAACAACTACGCGATCGTGCAGGGCGTCGACCACATCGTCCCGGTGGACATGTACCTCCCCGGCTGTCCGCCGCGGCCGGAGATGCTCACCGACGCGATCCTCAAGCTGCACCACAAGATCATGAACGAGCCGCTCGGCGAGAAGCGGGCCCGCGAGCTGGAGCAGGCGCGGGCCGAGGGCCGGGCCGAGGACCTCCACGTCGAGATGCCCTCCACGGTGCGGGTCGACAAGGCGGCGCGGGCGGCCTACGAGCGGGCCGCCGCCGAACGGCGCACCGGCCAGTTCGCCATCGAGCAGCGCGGCGGCCACGCGGTGCTACTGCCCGAGCCGTACGTCAGGAGCAAGTCGTGACGGGGCCGGGCGACCGCAGCGGGACGGACGCGAGCCAGGGGGCGGGCGCTCCCTCGGGCGGCTTCCGCAAGGGCGCCTTCGGCGTCTCCGGCAGCGGGGACACCTCCGGCTTCGGTGGCCTGGTCCGCGTCGAGCCCGGCGGGGCGATCGCGCTGCACTCGACCGAGCGGCCCTACGGCGGCTACTTCGACGAGGTCACCGACGCGCTCATCGAGGCCGTCGGCCAGGCGACCTACGACGCGGCGGTGCAGCGCGTGCTGGTCGACCGCGGGGAGATCACCTACTTCGTCGCCCGGGAGCACCTGCTGACGCTGGTGCGGGCGCTGCGGGACGACGAGGCCCTGCGCTTCGAGCTGTGCAGCAGCGTCTCCGGGGTCGACTACCTCGACAGCGGCGGCCCCGCGGTGGCCCCCGGGCGACCGCGGCTGCACGTGGTCCACCACCTGACGTCGATGACCTACCGCCGGCGCATCCGGCTGGAGGTCGCCGTCCCCGCCGAGGACCCGCACGTCCCGTCGGTCGTGCCGGTCTACCCGACGGCGGACTGGCACGAGCGGGAGACCTGGGACATGTTCGGCGTCGTCTTCGACGGCCACCCGGCGCTGACCCGGATCCTCATGCCCGACGACTGGGACGGCCACCCCCAGCGCAAGGACTACCCGCTCGGCGGTGTCCCGGTCGAGTACCACGACGCCACCATCCCGCCGCCCGACACGCGACGGAGCTACCGATGAGCGCCCGACGGACGAGGGGCCGACGATGACCACGACCGACCCGTACGCCGGCTCGTACGAGACCACCGAGGGACGCGTCTACACCGTCACCGGCGGCGACTGGGACCAGACGCTCGGCACCGAGGCGTACGGCGAGGAGCGGCTCGTCGTCAACATGGGGCCGCAGCACCCGTCCACCCACGGCGTCCTGCGCCTGGTGCTCGACCTCGAGGGCGAGACGGTCACGAAGGCGCGGGTGGTGATCGGGTACCTGCACACGGGCATCGAGAAGAACACCGAGTACCGCACCTGGACGCAGGGCACGACCTTCGTGACGCGGATGGACTACCTGTCCCCGCTGTTCAACGAGGCCGGCTACTGCATGGCCGTCGAGAAGCTGCTCGGCGTCGAGGCGCCGCAGCGGGCGCAGACCATCCGCGTGCTGGTGATGGAGCTCAACCGGATCGCCTCGCACCTGGTCGCCCTGGCCACCTTCGGCATGGAGATGGGCGCGCTCACCGGGATGACCAACGGCTTCCGGGAGCGCGAGCTGGTCCTCGACCTGCTCGAGGAGATCACCGGGCTGCGGATGAACCACGCCTACATCCGACCCGGCGGTCTGGCCCAGGACCTCCCGGAGGGCGCCGTCGAGCACATCCGCGAGTTCCTCGAGGTCATGCCCGCCCGGGTGGCCGACTTCCACAAGCTGCTCACCGGGCAGCCGATCTGGCAGCGCCGACTCAAGGACGCCGGGTACCTCGACGTCACCGGGTGCGTCGCGCTGGGCATCACCGGCCCGGTGCTGCGGGCCACGGGCCTGCCGTGGGACCTGCGCAAGGTGGAGCCCTACCTGGGCTACGAGACCTACGACTTCGATGTGCCGACCGCCGACACCTGCGACGCGTGGGGGCGCTACCTGGTCCGCATGGCCGAGATCAACGAGTCGCTGAAGATCATCGAGCAGGCCCTGGACCGGCTGGAGCCGGGCCCGGTGATGGTCCAGGACAAGAAGATCGCCTGGCCCGCCCAGCTGTCCCTCGGCCCCGACGGCATGGGCAACTCCCTCGACCACGTCCGGCACATCATGGGCCAGTCGATGGAGGCCCTGATCCACCACTTCAAGCTGGTCACCGAGGGCTTCCGGGTGCCGGCCGGGCAGGTCTACGTGCCGATCGAGTCCCCGCGCGGCGAGCTCGGCTACCACGTGGTGAGCGACGGCGGGACCAGACCGTGGCGGGTCCACGTGCGCGACCCCAGCTTCGTCAACCTGCAGGCGACGGCGGCGATGAGCGAGGGCGGCATGATCGCCGACGTCATCGCGGCGATCGCCTCCCTGGACCCGGTGATGGGAGGTGTGGACCGGTGAGTGCACTGCCCGGCTCTCCCGAGGGCACGGCGGTCACCGGCTTCGACAGCTCCCCGGTCGAGCCCGCACCCGCGGACCTGCCGCCGCTGACCGAGCAGACCCGGCTCGAGGCGCGGGAGATCATCGCCCGCTACCCGCAGCCGCGCTCGGCCCTGCTGCCGATGCTGCACCTGGTCCAGAGCTACCAGGGCTACGTCACGCCCGAGGGGGTGGCGCTGTGCGCGGAGGAGCTCGGGCTGACCAAGGCCGAGGTGGGCGCGGTCGCCACGTTCTACACGATGTACAAGCGCCGCCCGACCGGTCGGCACCTTGTCAGCGTCTGCACGAACACGCTGTGCGCCGTCCTCGGCGGGCAGCGGATCTTCGACGCCCTGGCCGCCGACCTCGGCGTCCACCACGACGAGACCGCCGCCGACGGCTCGGTCACCCTCGAGCACGCCGAGTGCCTGGCCGCCTGCGACTACGCCCCCGTGGTCACCGTCGACTACGAGTTCTACGACCAGCAGGACGTCGAGAGCGCCCGCGCGCTGGTCGCGGCGCTGCGGCGCGGGGAGAAGCCGCACCCCACCCGGGGCGCGCCGCTCACCGACTTCCGCGGGGTCTCCCGGCAGCTGGCCGGCTTCGACCAGTTCGGCAGCGAGCGGACCCGGCGGGCCGCGATCGACGCCGAGGGCGCGATCGGCCCGACGCTGGCCGGGCTGCGGCTGGCCGCCGAGCGCGGGGAGAGCGCCCCGCCGATGCCCGGTCCCGAGCAGCCGCCGGCCGACACCGGCGAGCCGCGCGAGCAGGAGGGTCCTCCTGCCCCCCGCCACTCGCCGGCGCGCGGCGGGACCCTGCAGGAGGGCCGACGGGGCGGGGCCGGGAAGACCCCAGCGGAGGAGGCCGCCGACGCCCGCGTCGCCGCGGCCGACACGCCGGCCGAGCGGGCCGGCGCCGCGCAGGCCCACCCCGACGAGGGCGCCGAGTACGGGCAGCCGCGCGGGCGGCAGCGGGCCGGCACGGAGAACCCGCCTGCGGCCGAACCGGCCACCGGCACCACCCCCACCGAGAGCAAGGAGGCCTGACCCGTGCCTCTCGCCCCCGTCCTCACCTCCCGCTGGGCCGAGCCGCAGTCCTGGCGGCTGTCGACCTACGAGCGGCTCGACGGCTACACCGCGCTGCGCACGGCGCTCGGCATGAGCCCCGACGAGCTCGTCTCGCTGGTCAAGGACTCCGGCCTGCGCGGCCGCGGCGGCGCCGGCTTCCCGACCGGCATGAAGTGGAGCTTCATCCCGCAGCCCAAGCCCGGCGAGACGCCGACCGGCCCGGCGGCGATGCCCAAGTACCTCGTGGTCAACGCCGACGAGGGCGAGCCGGGCACCTGCAAGGACCTCCCGCTGATGATGGCCGACCCGCACTCGCTCATCGAGGGCGTGGTCATCGCGGCCTACGCCATCCGCTCGCACCTCGCCGTCATCTACGTGCGGGGTGAGGCGGTGCACGCGCACCGCCGGCTGGTCAACGCCGTCGAGGAGGCCTACGCGGCCGGCTACCTGGGCGAGGACGTCCTCGGCTCCGGCTACGACCTCGAGCTGATCGTCCACGCCGGGGCGGGTGCCTACATCTGCGGCGAGGAGACCGCGCTGCTCGACAGCCTCGAGGGCTACCGCGGGCAGCCGCGCCTCAAGCCGCCGTTCCCGGCCGTCGCCGGGCTCTACGGCGCCCCCACGGTCATCAACAACGTCGAGACGCTGGCCAGCGTGCCGTTCGTCGTCCGCGGCGGGTCGGACTGGTTCAAGGAGTTCGGTCCGGAGAAGTCGCCCGGGCCGAAGATCTACTCGCTGTCGGGCCGCGTCGTCCGGCCGGGCCAGTACGAGGCGCCCATGGGGACGACGATGCGCGAGCTGCTGGAGATGGCCGGCGGCATCCGCCCCGGGCACGAGCTGAAGTTCTGGACGCCGGGCGGCTCGTCGACGCCGTACTTCACCCCCGAGCACCTCGACGTCCCGCTCGACTTCGACTCGGTGGCCGCCGCGGGCTCGATGCTGGGCACCACCGCGCTGATGGTCTTCGACGAGACCGACTCGATCGTCGAGGCCACCCTGCGGTTCACCGAGTTCTACGCGCACGAGAGCTGCGGTAAGTGCACGCCGTGCCGGGAGGGCACGTACTGGCTGGTCCAGATCCTGCAGCGGCTGGTCGACGGCAGGGGGACGGCGGCCGACCTGGACCTGCTGACCGACACCTGCGACAACATCCTGGGTCGCTCCTTCTGCGCCCTCGGTGACGGCGCGACCAGCTGCATCGCCAGCTCGCTGAAGTACTTCCGCGACGACTACGTCGCGTTGCTGCCGCCGGAGGAACAGGCCCGCCTCGGCCGCAGCCTCCGGCTCGAGCCCGTCGGAGTGGCCTCGTGACGACGCCCCAGCCCGCGCCCGCCGCCGTCCCCGCCGTGCCGGGACCGCACACCCCACCCGACGCCGTCCACTGCACCATCGACGGCTTCGACGTCGCCGTGCCCAAGGGGACGCTGATCATCCGGGCCGCGGAGATGATCGGCGTGCAGATCCCGCGGTTCTGCGACCACCCGCTGCTCGACCCGGTCGGCGCCTGCCGGCAGTGCCTGGTCGAGGTGGAGGGGCAGCGCAAGCCGGTGGCCTCCTGCACCATGCCGGTCACCGAGGGGATGGTGGTGAAGACGCAGCTCACCAGCCCGGTCGCCGACAAGGCGCAGCAGGGCACGATGGAGCTGCTGCTGATCAACCACCCGCTGGACTGCCCGGTCTGCGACAAGGGCGGCGAGTGCCCGCTGCAGAACCAGGCGATGAGCAACGGCCGGACCGAGAGCCGGTTCGTCGACGTGAAGCGGACCTATCCCAAGCCGCTGCCGATCAGCAGCCAGGTCCTGCTCGACCGCGAGCGCTGCGTGCTCTGCGCCCGCTGCACCCGCTTCTCCCAGCAGGTGGCCGGCGACCCGTTCATCGAGCTGTTCGAGCGCGGCGCGCTGGAGCAGGTGGCGATCTACGAGGACGAGCCGTTTTCCTCCTACTTCTCCGGCAACACCACCCAGATCTGCCCGGTCGGTGCGCTGACCAGCGCCCAGTACCGGTTCCGCTCCCGCCCGTTCGACCTGCGCAGCGAACCCAGCGTCTGCGAGCACTGCGCGTCGGGCTGCGCCCAGCGCACCGACTACCGCCGCGGCCGGGTGCTGCGCCGGCTGGCGGGGGACGACCCGCAGGTCAACGAGGAGTGGAACTGCGACAAGGGCCGCTTCGCGTTCCGCTACGCGACGGCGAACGACCGGCTCACCACGCCCCTCGTCCGCCGGGACGGCGTGCTGGAACCGGCGTCCTGGCCGGAGGCGTGGGTCGTGGCCGCCGAGGGGCTGCGCGCCGCGCGGGAGGCCGGCGGCGTCGGTGTCCTGCCCGGTGGCCGGCTCACCGTCGAGGACGCCTACGCCTACGCCAAGTTCGCCCGGGTGGCCCTGGGCACCAACGACGTCGACGCCCGCGCCCGCGCGCACTCGGCGGAGGAGCTGGCCTTCCTCGCCGCACACGTCGCCGGCACCGGCCCGGTCAACGGGGCGGTCACCTACGCCGACCTCGCCGCGGCGCCGGCCGTGCTCCTGGCCGGGTTCGAGCCGGAGGAGGAGTCGCCGATCGTCTTCCTCCGCCTGCGTCGCGCCGTCCGCACCCGCGGCCTGGCGGTCTTCGACCTCGCCCCGTTCGTGACCCGCGCGGCCGAGAAGCTGCAGGCCACGGTGCTCGCCACCCTGCCCGGCACCGAGGCGCGGTCCCTGGCGGCGCTGGCCGAGGGCACCTGGGGCGGGCCGGCGGTCGACGCGCTCCGGCAGCCCGGCGCGATCGTGCTCGCCGGCGAGCGGCTGGCCGAGGTCCCCGGAGCGTTCTCCGCCCTGGCCGCCCTGGCGCGGGCCACCGGCGTCCGCGTCGCCTGGGTACCCCGCCGGGCCGGGGAGCGCGGCGCCGTCGAGGCCGGCGCGCTACCGACGCTGCTGCCCGGCGGCCGCCCGGTCACGGACGAAGGCGCCCGCGCGCAGGTCGCCGCCGCCTGGGGCGTCCCCGACCTGCCGGCCACGCCCGGCCGCGACACGACCGGCATCCTCACCGCGGTCACCCACGGGCAGCTCAAGGGCCTGCTCGTCGGCGGGGTCGACCCGGCCGACCTGCCCGACCCGCAGCTGGCCATGGCGGCCCTGGCCGACGCCGACTTCGTGGTCAGCCTGGAGCTGTTCCCGAGCGCGGTCACCGAGCACGCCGACGTCGTCCTCCCGGTGGCCGCCGCGCCGGAGAAGGCCGGCGGCTACCTCGACTGGGAGGGCCGGCTGCGGTCCTTCGACGCCACGCTGCACGGCACCGGGCAGCTGCCTGACGGGCGCGTGCTGCAGGGGCTGGCCGACGAGCTCGACGTCGACCTGCGGCTGCCCGCCCCCGAGGTGGCCCGCGCCGAGCTCGCCGCGCTGGGCGCCGTCGCCGTCCGCCCGCAGGTCACCGGCCTGGACGTCGCCCCGCCGGCCGACCCGCCGCTGGCCGAGGACGAGGCGGTGCTGGCCTCCTGGCGGCAGCTGCTCGACGTCGGCACGCTGCAGCGCGACGAGCCCGAGCTGGCCGGGACCGCCCGCCCGCCGGCGGCCCGGATCGGCAAGGGCGTCGCCCGGCGGCTGGGCCTGGCCGACGGCGACCGGCTCACCGTCTGCGGCGCGATGGGGGAGGTCACCCTGCCCGTGGTGGTCACCGAGATGCCCGACCAGGTGGTCTGGCTGCCGATGCGCTCACCGGGGAGCGAGGTCAGGACCGCACTGGGCACGCCGCCCGGGGGCGTCGTCCGCCTCGTCGCTGCGTCCTCACCCACCCCGACCACCCCCACCGGAGGCGCCGCGTGACCGTCCTGGCCGCCACCGACCAGCCCACCCTCGCCGACTTCGGACACGACGTCTGGTGGATCGTGCTCATCAAGATCGTCGGCGTCTTCGTCGTCCTCGTGCTGATGACGCTGTTCGCGATCGTCTTCGAGCGCAAGGTCGTCGCCCGGATGCAGCAGCGGATCGGCCCCAACCGGGTCGGCCCGCGCGGCTACCTGCAGAGCCTCGCCGACGGGCTCAAGCTGGCGTTCAAGGAAGACATCATGCCGGCGCTCGCCGACAAGCCGGTCTACTTCCTGGCCCCCGTCATCGCCGCGATCCCGGCCTTCCTGGCCTTCTCGGTGATCCCGCTCGGCCCGACGGTGAGCATCTTCGGCCAGCGCACCCCGCTGCAGCTGACCGACGCCCCCATCGGCGTCCTCGTCGTGCTCGCCTGCTCGGCGATGGGCGTCTACGGCATCGTGCTCTCCGGCTGGTCCTCCGGCTCGACGTACCCGCTGCTGGGCAGCCTGCGCAGCGCGGCGCAGATGGTCAGCTACGAGATCGCGATGGGGCTGTCGATCGTCGCGGTGTTCCTCTACGCCGGCTCGATGTCGACCTCGGACATCGTCGCCGCGCAGGCCGACGGCACGCAGCTGTCCTTCTTCGGGCTGGAGTTCACCGGGCCCGGCTGGTACGCGATCCTGCTGCCGGTCTCCTTCGTCATCTACTGCGTCGCCGTGGTCGGCGAGACCAACCGGGCGCCGTTCGACCTGCCCGAGGCCGAGAGCGAGCTGGTCGGCGGCTTCCACACCGAGTACTCGTCGCTGAAGTTCGCGCTGTTCTTCCTCGCCGAGTACATCAACATGGTCACCGTCTCGGCGCTGGCCGCGACGCTGTTCCTCGGCGGCTGGCGGGCGCCGTGGCCGATCACGATCTGGGACGGCGCCAACAGCGGGTGGTGGCCGCTGCTGTGGTTCTTCCTCAAGGTCGTCGTCGCGCTGTTCGTCTTCATCTGGCTGCGCGGCACCCTGCCCCGGCTGCGCTACGACCAGTTCATGCGCTTCGGGTGGAAGGTGCTGGTGCCGACGGCGCTGGTCTGGATCCTCGCCGTCGCGACGATGCGCACCGTCGCCCGCGAGGCGGAGCTGTCCACCGGTGAGGTGGCGCTGTTCGTCGGCGTCCCCATCGCGCTGCTGGTCCTCGCCGGGCTGCTGGTCGCCAGCCGCATCAGCAACCGTGACACCCGGATCGCGGCCGCCAAGGCGGCCGCGGGGTCGATCCACCCGACCGACGCCGAGCCGGAGGTCCTGCCACCGACCGGGGCGCGGCGCCGGCCGGCCGGCGCGCCCAGCCGCGCCGAGGGCGGCTTCCCCGTCCCGCCCATGGACCTGAAGGTGCCGCCGTCCCCGCGGCTGCGCAGCAGGGAGACCGTCGCCGCCGGCGGGGTCGTGAGCACCGGACGGCGGGGCACCCGCACCGAGGAGGAGGACGGCGATGCCTGAGCGGGACCCGTCCACGGACGGCACCGAGAAGGGCCTGGCCCAGGCGTCCCGCGGCGAGCTCGCCCGCCGCGACGGGGACGCCGCCCCGGTCAAGCGGGCCAGCCGGCTGCCCGGGCCGGCCCAGGGCTTCGGGGTCACCTTCGCGCAGATCTTCCGCAAGGTGACCACGGAGCAGTACCCCTACGAGCCCAAGGTGACCAAGCCGCGCTACCACGGGCGGCACGTGCTCAACCGGCACCCCGACGGGCTGGAGAAGTGCGTCGGGTGCGAGCTGTGCGCCTGGGCCTGCCCGGCCGACGCCATCTACGTCGAGGGCGGCGACAACACCGAGGACGCCCGCTACTCGCCCGGTGAGCGGTACGGGCGCGTCTACCAGATCAACTACCTGCGCTGCATCTTCTGCGGGCTGTGCATCGAGGCGTGCCCCACCCGCTCGCTGACGATGAGCAACGACTTCGAGCTGGCCGACGACAACCGGCAGGACCTCATCTACACCAAGGAGCAGCTCATGGCCCCGCTCCTGCCCGGCATGGAGGCGCCGCCGCACCCCATGCGGCTGGGGGACGACGAGCGCGACTACTACGTCCGGCAGCCGGACCCGGCGTCGCCCGCCGAGCCGGTCACGGTGGAGGCCCCGTGAACGGCGCGGTCGTCGGCACCGGCGAGGCCGTCGTCTTCTGGGTGCTCGGCCCGATCGCGCTGGCCGGCGCACTGGGCATGGTGCTCTCGCGCAACGCCGTCCACTCGGCGCTGTGGCTGGTCAACACCATGCTGGCGCTGGGCGTCTTCTACGTCGTCCAGGCGGCGCCGTTCCTCGGCGCGGTGCAGATCATCGTCTACACCGGCGCGATCATGATCCTCTTCCTCTTCGTGCTCATGCTGGTCGGCCGGGACTCCTCCGACTCGGTGGTGGAGACCCTGCGCGGGCAGCGGGTGGCCGCGATCCTGCTCGGCATCGGCTTCGCCGGGCTGGTCGGCGCCGGGATCGCCCGTGCCACCCAGGACCTCCCGGTCACCGGGCTCCAGGCGGTGCAGGGCGGCGAGGACAGCAACATCGACGTGGTCGCCGAGGTGCTGTTCACCCGGTACCTGCTGGCGTTCGAGGTCACGAGTGCGCTGCTCATCACCGCGGCCGTCGGCGCCATGGTGCTGGCCCACATCGAGCGCGAGCCCGGCACCCGCCGCACGCAGAAGGAGCTCTCCCGGGCCCGGTTCCTCACCGACCGGCCGCAGACGCTGCCCGGCCCCGGCGTCTACGCCCGGGCCAACTCCGTCGCCGCCCCCGCGCTGCTGCCCGACGGCCGGCCGGCGGAGGACAGCTACGCCACCGGGATCGACCCCCAGGAGGTCGAGCAGATGCCGCGTCCCACCGGCCGCGCGGAGCTCGGCACCCCCGACGCGGCCCTCGGCACCCTCGACCCGGCACCGGAGGAGCGGCCGTGAGTCTCACGCACTACCTGGTCCTGGCCGCGATGCTGTTCACCATCGGCGCGGTCGGCGTGCTGGTGCGACGCAACGCGATCGTCGTCTTCATGTGCATCGAGCTGATGCTCAACTCGGTGAACCTCACGCTGGTCACGTTCGCCCGGGCCAGCGGCGCCATCGACGGGCAGATCATGGCGTTCTTCGTCATGGTCGTCGCCGCGGCGGAGGTCGTCGTCGGCCTCGCGATCATCATGTCGATCTACCGGACCCGCCGGTCGGCGTCGGTCGACGACGCCAACCTGCTCAAGTACTGAGAACGGGGACCGGTCGATGGAAACTGTGCCCGCCGACGGGCTGCTCGCCGCATCCTGGCTGCTGATCGCGCTGCCGCTGGCCGGCGCCGCCGTGCTCCTGCTCGGCGGACGCCGCACCGACCGCTGGGGCCACCTGCTGGGCGTGGCCACGGTGGTCGTGGCCTTCCTCATCGGCGTGGTCTGCACCGTCCAGCTCGACGGGCGCGCGGTGAGCGTGGACCTGTTCACCTTCGTCTCGGTCGGCTCGCTCGACGTGAACGCCGGCCTGCTCTACGACCCGCTGTCCGCGGCGTTCGTCCTGCTGATCACCGGCGTCGGCGCGCTCATCCACGTCTACTCGGTCGGCTACATGGCGCACGACCCCGGCCGCCGCCGCTTCTTCGCCTACCTCAACCTGTTCGTCGCGGCGATGCTGCTGCTGGTCCTCGGCAACAACTTCGTGATGCTCTACGTGGGCTGGGAGGGCGTCGGGCTGGCGTCCTACCTGCTCATCGCCTTCTGGTACACGCGCCCCACGGCGGCGACCGCCGCGAAGAAGGCGTTCATCATGAACCGGGTCGGCGACGTCGGGCTGGCGCTGGCGATCTTCCTGATGTTCGCCCAGCTGGGCACCGTCACCTACGAGGGCGTCTTCGGCGCGGTCGGCACGCTGGCCGGCGGCACGATCACCGCCCTCGGACTGCTGCTCCTGCTCGGCGCGTGCGGCAAGTCCGGCCAGTTCCCGCTGCAGGCGTGGCTGCCCGACGCGATGGAGGGTCCGACCCCGGTGTCGGCGCTGATCCACGCCGCGACCATGGTCACCGCCGGCGTCTACCTCATCGCCCGCTGCGCCCCGATCTACGACCTGACGCCGACCGCCCGCGCCGCCGTTCTCGCCGTCGGCGCGATCACGCTGACGATCGGCGCGATCGCCGGCTGCGCCCAGGACGACATCAAGAAGGTGCTGGCCTACTCGACGGTCAGCCAGATCGGCTACATGTTCCTGGCCGTCGGGCTGGGGCCGGTGGGCTACGTCGCGGGCCTGGCGCACCTGTTCACCCACGGCTTCTTCAAGGCCGGGCTGTTCCTCGGCGCCGGGTCGGTCATGCACGCGATGAACGACTCGGTGGACATGCGCCGCTTCGGCGGGCTGGCCACCCGGATGCGCACCACCTTCGTCACCTTCGGGCTGGGCTACCTCGCCCTGATCGGCTTCCCGTTCCTGTCCGGCTTCTACACCAAGGACGCGATCATCGAGGCCGCGTTCGACCGTGGCGACGGCTGGGGCTACCTGCTCGGGACGGTGGCGATCCTGGCGGCCGGGCTCACCGCCTTCTACATGACCCGGCTGATGCTGATGACCTTCTCCGGCCGCCCCAGGTGGGAGGAGGGCGTCCACCCGCACGAGGCGCCGCCGGTCATGACGGTGCCGATGGTGCTGCTGGCCGTCGGCTCGGTGGTCGCCGGCTTCCTGCTGGTGGTGGCCTTCCCGCTGGAGGAGTGGTTCACCCCGGTGTTCGGGGAGCCGGAAGCCGCCGAGCACGTCGTGGCCCCCCTGCTGGTCAGCGCGCTCGTGACGCTCGTGATGCTGCTCGGGGTCGGCGCGGCCTGGCTGTTCGTCGGCCGCCGCGAGGTCCCGGTGATCGCGCCGGCGCGGGTCTCCCTGCCGGTCCGGGCCGCCCGCCGCGCGCTGTACGCCGACACGGTCAACGAGTCGGTGTTCATGCGGCCGGGCCAGTGGCTGACGCGCGCGCTGGTCTTCGTCGACAACCGCGGTGTGGACGGCGCGGTCAACGGGCTGGCCGCGACGCTGGGCGGCTCGTCGTCCCGGCTGGGCCGCACGCAGACCGGCTTCGTGCGCTCCTACGCCCTGTCGATGCTCGGCGGCGCGGTCGTCGTCGCCGGGGCGCTGCTGGCGGTGACGGCGGGATGAGCGGCTCTGCTCTCCTGCCGGCTCCGCCGGGCGGCAGGAGACCGAAGGTGACGACCCCGAGGACGACCGACGAGAGAGGTCCCCGAGCGTGACTGACTTCCCGTGGCTGCTGGCGATGATCGTCGTGCCGGCCGTCGGTGCCGCCCTCGTCGCCGCCCTGCCGAAGGGCCGTGACGACCTCGCCAAGCAGGTCGCGCTCGGCGTCAGCGGCCTGGTGCTCCTGCTGGCCGTCCTGGCCACGGTGGCCTTCGACGCCGGCGGCGCCCGGTTCCAGCTGACGACCTCCGTCGCCTGGATCCCGGACTTCGGCGTCGACTTCGCCCTCGGTGTCGACGGCATCGCGCTGGTCATGCTGCTGCTCATCGGCGTGCTGGTGCCCGTGGTGGTCGTCGCGTCCTGGCGGGACACCCCCACCACCCGGCGCTCGATGCGCACCTTCTTCGCCTGGCTGCTGCTGCTCGAGGCGATGATGGTCGGCGTCTTCGCCGCCACCGACGTCTTCCTCTTCTACGTCTTCTTCGAGGCGATGCTCGTCCCGATGTACTTCATCATCGGGAGCTTCGGCGGGCCGCGACGGCAGTACGCCGCGGTGAAGTTCTTCCTCTACAGCCTGGTCGGCGGCCTGGTGATGCTGGCCGCGGTCATCGGGCTGTACGTGGTCAGCAGCGCCGAGCTGGGGGAGGGGACGTTCGCCTTCGAGGCGCTGCGGCAGATCGAGATCGACCCGGGCGTGCAGAGGCTGCTGTTCCTCGGCTTCTTCGTCGCCTTCGCGATCAAGGCGCCGCTCGTGCCGTTCCACACCTGGCTGCCCGACTCCGGTGCCGAGGCCCCGATCGGCGGCGCGGTGCTGCTGGTCGGCGTCCTGGACAAGGTCGGCACCTTCGGGTTCATCCGCTACTGCCTGCCGCTGTTCCCGGACGCCTCCCGGGACCTCGCCCCGTTCGTCCTGGTGCTCGCCGTCGCCGGCATCCTCTACGCCGCGTTGCTGGCGATGGGGCAGTCGGACATGAAGCGGCTGGTGTCCTACACCTCGGTCGCCCACTTCGGCTTCATCGCGCTGGGCATCTTCGCCTTCACGACCGAGGCGGCCACCGGCTCGGTGCTCTACATGGTCAACCACGGCATCGCGACCGGGCTGCTGTTCCTCGTCGTCGGCATGCTCATCGCGCGCGGCGGCTCCCGGCTGGTCGGGGACTACGGCGGCGTCGCCGCGCAGGCCCCGCTCCTGGCCGGCACCTTCCTCGTCGCGGGCCTGGCCTCGCTGGCCCTGCCGGGCACCAACAGCTTCGTCAGCGAGTTCCTCGTGCTGATCGGGTCGTTCCCGGAGGTCCCCGTCTACACCGTGCTGGCGACCGTCGGGATCATCCTCGCGGCGCTCTACATCCTGCTGGTGTACCAGCGCACCATGCACGGCCCGCCCCGCGGCGTGCTCCTCGAGCCGCAGCGGACGGCGCAGCCCGGCGGGACGACGGATACCCCGGCCGCGGGCGGCGCCACCGCGACCGCCACTGCCACCGCCACCCTGGCCGCCCCCGCGCTGGCGCGGCTTCGGGTGCGCGACCTGTCCCGCCGCGAGCTGGCCGTCGCCGCGCCCATGGTCGCGCTGGTCATCGCGCTCGGCGTCTACCCGCAGCCGCTGCTGGACCTCATCGAGCCCGCGGTCGCCGCGACGATGAGCGACGTCGGCGCCGACCCCGCCGGCGTGCAGCCGGCCACCACCGACGGGGGCAACTGATGCTGGTCAGCGCGGTCGACGCCATCGAGGCACCGAGCCTGTCGCTGGGGGGCCTCGCCCCGCTGCTGTTCGTCTTCGGGGCCGCCTGCGTCGGCGTCCTCGTCGAGGCCTTCGCGCCGAGGGACGTCCGCCACCCGGTGCAGGTCGCCGTCGCGCTCGTCGGCACCGTCGGCGGCCTGGTGACCAGCCTGCTGCTCGCCGGGACGCGGGAGGTCACCGCCGGTGGCGCGCTGGCCGTCGACGGCCCGGCGGTCTTCCTGCAGGCCACCATCGCCGGCCTCGGGGCCCTGTCGATCCTGCTGTTCGCCGAGCGCGCCCTGGACCCGGCCCGCTCGGCGTTCGTGGCGGCCGCCGCGGTGCCCGCCGGCAGCCCGCGCGACCGGGAGCTGATGACCGCGCCGCGGGTGCAGACCGAGGTCTACCCGCTGGCCACCTTCGGCATCGGCGGCATGATGCTGTTCGTCGCTTCGAACGACCTGCTCATCATGTTCGTGGCCCTCGAGGTGCTCAGCCTGCCGCTGTACCTGATCAGCGGGCTGGCCCGCCGCCGCCGGCTGCTCTCGCAGGAGGCGGCGCTCAAGTACTTCCTCCTGGGCGCGTTCGCCTCGGCGTTCTTCCTCTACGGCCTGGCCCTCGTCTACGGCGCCACCGGCAGCGTGCGGCTCGCCGACATCCGGGCGGCGTCCGCGGCCAGTGGCAGCGACGTGCTGCTGGTCCTGGGCCTCGCGCTGCTGGTCGTCGGGCTGCTGTTCAAGGCCAGCGTCGCGCCGTTCCACTCCTGGACGCCGGACGTCTACCAGGGCGCCCCCACGCCGGTCACCGCCTTCATGGCCGCCTGCACCAAGGTGGCCGCGTTCGGCGCCATCCTGCGCCTGCTCTACGTCGCCTTCGGCACCAGCGAGTGGACGTGGCGGCCGATCGTCTACGGCATCGCGATCGTCTCGATGGTCGTGGGCGCCGTCCTCGGCCTCACCCAGACCGACCTCAAGCGGATGCTGGCGTACTCCTCGATCGCGCACGCCGGCTTCCTGCTCACCGGCGTCATCGGGTACGGCGGCGGTGCGGACGGCGACAGCACCGGGCTGCCCGCGACGATGTTCTACCTGCTGGCCTACGGGCTCACCACGCTCGGGGCCTTCGCGCTGCTGACGCTGGTCCGGGACGGCGACGGCGAGGCCACGCACCTGTCGAAGTGGGCCGGGCTGGGCCGGCGCTCGCCGCTGACCGCCGCCGTCATGAGTCTCTTCCTCCTGGCGCTGGCGGGGATCCCGCTCACCAGCGGCTTCACCGGCAAGTTCGCGGTGTTCCGGGCCGCCATCGACGACGGCGCGTGGCCGCTGGTCGTGGTGGCGCTGCTGGCCAGCGCGGTGGCGGCGTTCTTCTACTTGCGGGTCATCGTCCTCATGTACTTCTCCGAGCCCGCCGCCGACGGCCCGACCGTGGGGGTCCCCGGGCTGCCCACCACGATCGTGCTGGCCGTGACGGTCACCGCGACCATCGTCCTGGGGATCGTGCCCGGGGCGGTTCTCGACCTGGCCGAGCAGGCGGCTATCTTCGTCGGTTGATGACCGGAGCCAGCGCCGCCGTCGACGGGGACACCCCGGTCGAGACCTGGCAGCGGATCTCGACCCCCGCCTCGACGATCGGGCCGTGGTTGCCCGAGGGGGACCTCGGCCCGCGCCTCGCCGAGGGGCTGGCGCGCGTCGAGGAGGCCCTGCTCACCGCCGTCGACAGCGAGCACGCGTTCATCTCGGAGGCCGCCGGGCACCTGGTCGCCGCCGGGGGCAAGCGGTTCCGGCCGCTGCTGGCGCTGCTGGCCGCCGAGCTGGGCGACCCGCGCGCCCCGGGGGTGATCGAGGCGGCGGTCGTCTGCGAGCTCACCCACCTGGCGACGCTGTACCACGACGACGTCATGGACGAGGCCGCCGTCCGCCGCGGGGCGCCGAGCGCCAACAGCCGGTGGTCGAACAGCATCGCCATCCTCACCGGTGACCTCCTGTTCGCCCGCGCCTCCGACCTGCTGGCCGATCTGGGCCCCGAGGCGGTGCGCATCCAGGCGCGCACCTTCGAGCGCCTGGTGACCGGCCAGATCCTGGAGACCGTCGGCCCGCGCCCCGGCGACGACCCGGTGGCCCACCACCTGCAGGTGCTGGCCGACAAGACCGGCTCGCTGGTGGCGACCTCCGCCCGCTTCGGCGCCTCCTTCGCCGGCGTCGGCGAGGACCTCGTGGCGGCGCTGACCGCCTTCGCCGAGGAGGTCGGGGTCGCCTTCCAGCTCTCCGACGACCTGCTCGACATCGTCAGCCGGGACGGTGCCTCGGGGAAGTCGCCGGGCACCGACCTGCGGGAGGGCATCGCCACGCTGCCGGCGCTGTTCGCCCTGGCCGGGGACGACCCGGCCGAGGCGCGCCTGCGCGAGCTGGTCTCCCGGCCGATCACCGACGACGCCGAGCACGCCGAGGCGCTGGACCTGCTGCGCTCGTCGGCGGCGCTGGAGCGGGCCACCGGGGTGCTGCAGGAGTACGCCGACCGGGCCCGCGCGCGGCTGTCCGCCGTCCCGGAGGGGCCGGTCCGTGACGCGCTCCGGGCGCTGTGCGACTACGTCGTCACGCGCACCAGCTGAGCTCCCCGGGCATGCTGGGGCGGTGCGCGCCCGCCTGACCTGCCTGGTCGCCGTCGCCGCGCTGCTGACCGCCTGCACCGGCGGCACGGCGGCCGAGGAGCCCGGCCCCACCTCGCCGACGCCGCCGCCCGCGGACAGCAGCGCGCCCGCGTCCCCGACGCCCGCCCCGGTCGTCCCCGCCCTCGACGTCACGGTCGTCGCCGACGGGCTCGACCACCCGTGGGACCTCGCCCAGGCGCCCGACGGGACGCTGCTGCTCGACGAGCGGGGTGGCGGGCTCACCGCCGTCCTCCCCGACGGCACCGTCCAGGAGGTCGACGCCGACTTCGCCGACGTCTTCGCCCGCGGGGAGACCGGCCTGATGGGGCTGGTCCTCGACCCGGACTTCGAGCGGAACCGACGCTTCTACACCTGCCAGGGGCGGGACGACGGCGCTGACCTGTCGATCGCGGTCGTGGCCTGGGCCGTGGACGACGACTGGCGCCGCGCCACGCGGGTCGTCGACCCGCTGCTCGGCGGCGTCCCGGTCAACGAGCGGATCGGCCGGCACGGCGGCTGCCGGCTCCGCTTCGACCCCACCGGCGCCCTGCTGGTCGGCACCGGTGACACCGCCGTCCCGGACAGCGCCCAGGACCTCGGCACGACGGCCGGCAAGGTGCTGCGGATCGACCCCACCACCGGGGAGGCGGCCCCCGGCAACCCGTTCGCCGGCCGGCCGGGCGCCGAGCCGCGGGTGTGGACGTTCGGGCACCGCAACGTCCAGGGTCTGGCGCTGCGGCCCGGGACCGACCAGGTCTTCGCCGTCGAGCACGGTCCCGACCGGGACGACGAGGTCACCCTGCTGCGGGCAGGCGGCAACGGCGGGTTCGTGCCCTTCGGGCCCGGCTACGGCGAGTTCGTCCCGATGACCGACCCCACGCTGCCCGACGTCCTCCCGGCCACCTGGGCCTCTGGGGAGCCGACGATCGCTCCCTCCGGCGCCACCTTCCTCCTCGGCGACCGGTGGGGGGCCTACGAGGGGCTGCTGCTGCTCGGCGTCCTCAAGGGGCGCGGCGTGCTGGCCCTGAGGGTCGCCGACGACGGTGCGCTGCTCGAGCAGTTCCGGCTGCCGGAGTTCGAGGGGACGTACGGCCGGATCCGGACGGTGCAGCTCGGCCTGGACGGCGACCTGTACGTCACGACCGACAACGGGAACGGGACCGATCAGGTACTCCGGGTCGCGCCACGCGCCTGACCCGCCTGTTCGTCGGACGTCTCGGACATCACGAGGTTGTGACAGAAGTCATCAATTCGTAATGGTGCGCGTGTCCGTGTTCCACGGCCGCCCTCGTGGCCGAGCACAAAGGGGAATCCCATGCGCCGCTCCCGTCTGATCCTCGCCCTCCCTGCCGCCACGGCCCTGGTCCTCACCGGAGCCGCGCCCGCCTGGGCCGGTGGCGACCACGACAACGGCAACGACGCCTGGGCGGAGGTCACCGACATCAACGACGAGGCGGAGCTGGAGGAAGACGGCGACGAGCTCGACGTCACGTTCAAGTACAAGTGCGACGACGACGATGACGACGACGACATCACCGCCGACGTGACCGCCAAGAACCGCCACGAGGACATCCGCTACGAGGTGGAGGACGAAGACCTCGACTGCAACGGCGAGGAGAACGAGATCACCGTCACGCTGAAGAAGAAGGACGAGGCCGCCGAGGAGGGCGACTGGGTCAAGGTGACCGTGACGATCAGCGAGGACGACGACGAACTCGACGAGGAGTCCGAGTGGGTCGAGGTCGTCGACGAAGCGAACGGTGACAACGGCGACCACGGCGACCACGACGGCCACGACGGCCACGACGGCCACTGAGCCCAGCGCCGTGAGGAGCTGACCTCACGCACGAACGCGAGGGGCCCCGGGAACCTGGTTCCCGGGGCCCCTCGTCGCGTGTCTCACGCCGGAACGAGCGTCAGGCGTCGACCGTCCAGGTGTCGCCGCCGGACAGGATGGCGTCGAGGTCGGCCGGCGACTGCGTGCGCGCGTCCTCGATCTGGTCGGCCATCATCCGGTCGTAGGTCGGCTTCTGCACCGCCCGGAACACGCCCATGGGGGTGTAGCGGAGGTCCTGGCTGGACAGCCGCGACAGCGCGAAGGCGTAGGACGGGTCCTGGCGCGTGACGTCGTGCACCACGACGTCCTCGGCGGCGACCTGGTTGGTCTCGGCGATGCGCAGGCCGCCCACCTCGTCGCGGACGACGCAGGACGCGCCCTCCGGCCCGAACACCAGCGGCTTGCCGTGCTCCAGCGGGATCGACCACTGCGTGCCGGTGGTCGGGTCCTTGAGCAGGTCGAAGGCGCCGTCGTTGAAGATGTTGCAGTTCTGGTAGATCTCGACCAGCGCGGTGCCCTGGTGCTCGGCCGCCTGGCGCAGCACGTCGGTGAGGCCCTTACGGTCGGAGTCCATCGCCCGGCCCACGAAGGTCGCGTCGGCGCCGATGGCCAGCGACACGGGGTTGAACGGGTGGTCCAGCGAGCCCATCGGCGTGGACTTGGTGACCTTGCCGACCTCACTGGTGGGCGAGTACTGGCCCTTGGTGAGCCCGTAGATCCGGTTGTTGAACAGCAGGATCTTCAGGTTCACGTTGCGGCGCAGCGTGTGGATCAGGTGATTGCCGCCGATGGACAGCGCGTCGCCGTCCCCGGTCACGACCCAGACCGACAGGTCGGGACGCGACGCGGCCAGGCCGGTGGCGATCGCCGGGGCACGGCCGTGGATCGAGTGCATCCCGTAGGTGTTCATGTAGTACGGGAAGCGGGACGAGCATCCGATGCCCGAGACGATGACCATGTCCTCGCGCGCGATGCCGAGGCTGGGCAGGAAGCTCTGGACCGCGTTGAGGATGACGTAGTCACCGCACCCCGGGCACCAGCGGACCTCCTGGTCGGTCTTGAAGTCCTTGGCCTTCAACGCGATCTGCTTCTCGCCCTGGCTCCCGAGGGAGCGGGCGATGGCGTCCGCGATGGGACCCTCGGCCGGCATGCCGAGGTCGATCGTGGTCACTGGGTGCCTCCGGTGGTGGAGTCGATGACGTCCTGGACGACCCCGGCGAGCTCGGCGGCCCGGAAGGGCAGCCCGCGCACCTGGGTGTGGCTCTGGACGTCGACGAGGTACTTGCCGCGCAGCAGCAGGGACAGCTGCCCCATGTTCATCTCGGGGCAGACGACCTGGTCGTAGCGGCGCAGGACGTCCCCGAGGTCGGTCGGCAGCGGGTTGAGGCAGCGCAGGTGGATCTGCGCGACCGAGCGCCCGGAGCGGCGGATCCGGCGGCAGGCCGCCCCGATCGGGCCGTAGGTGGAGCCCCAGCCGATGACGGCGACCCGGGCGTCGCCGTCCGGGTCGTCGACCTCGGTGGGCGGGAGGGTCGCCGCGATGCCGTCGACCTTGGCCTGGCGCAGCCGCGTCATCAGGTCGTGGTTGGCCGGGTCGTAGGAGATGTTGCCGGTCTTGTCGGCCTTCTCCAGGCCGCCGATCCGGTGCTGCATCCCCGCCGTGCCCGGGATCGCCCACGGGCGGGCCAGGGTCTCGGGGTCACGCAGGTAGGGAAGGAACTCGCCGTCCTCGCCGTTGGGCTCGGTGGCGAACTCGACCCGCAGGTCCGGCAGGTCCTCGACGTCCGGGATCTGCCACGGCTCGGCACCGTTGGCCAGGTACCCGTCGGACAGCAGGATCACCGGAGTGCGGTAGGTCAGCGCGATCCGCGCGGCTTCCAGCGTCGCGTCGAAGCAGTCGGCGGGGGAGCGCGGCGCGATCACCGGCAGCGGTGCCTCGCCGTTGCGGCCGAACATCGCCTGCAGCAGGTCCGACTGCTCGGTCTTCGTCGGCAGCCCGGTGGAGGGCCCGCCGCGCTGCACGTCGACGACGACCAGCGGCAGCTCGGTCATCACCGCGAGGCCGATGGCCTCGGACTTCAGCGAGATCCCCGGCCCGGACGTCGTCGTGACGCCCAGCGCACCACCGAAGGACGCGCCGATCGCCGAGGCGACGCCGGCGATCTCGTCCTCGGCCTGGAAGGTCCGGACGCCGAAGGACTTGTGCCGGGACAACTCGTGCAGGATGTCCGACGCCGGCGTGATCGGGTAGGCGCCGAGGAAGACCGGCAGGCCCGACCGCTGGCCGGCGGCGACGATGCCGAGCGCCAGGGCCTGGTTGCCCGAGATGTTGCGGTACCGACCCGGCGCCATGGGCGCGGGCTTGACCTCGTAGGAGACCGCGAAGGCCTCCGTCGTCTCGCCGTAGTTGAAGCCGGCGCGGAAGGCGGCGATGTTGGCCGCGGCGATCTCGGGCTTGCGGCGGAACTGCCGCTCCAGGAAGCGGATGGTGCCCTCGGTGGGCCGGTGGTACATCCAGCTCAGCAGGCCGAGGGTGAACATGTTCTTGGACCGCTCGGCCTCCTTCTTGCCGAGGCCGGAGTCGGCGAGCGCGTCCAGGGTCATGCTGGTGAGCGGCACGCTGACCAACTGCCAGCCGTCGAGGGAACCGTCCTCGAGCGGGCTGGTGGCGTAGCCGACCTTGGCCAGGTTGCGCGGGGTGAACTCGTCGGAGTCGACGATCAGCAGCCCGCCGCCGGGGAGGTCGGAGATGTTGGCCTTCAGCGCGGCCGGGTTCATCGCGACCAGCACGTCCGGGGCGTCGCCCGGGGTCATGATGTCGTGGTCGGCGAAGTGCAGCTGGAAGGAGCTGACACCCGGCAGGGTCCCCGTCGGCGCGCGGATCTCGGCGGGGAAGTTCGGCAGCGTCGACAGGTCGTTGCCGAACGACGCCGTCTCGCTGGTGAACCGGTTCCCGGTGAGCTGCATGCCGTCGCCGGAGTCACCGGCCAGCCGGATGACGACCCGGTCCAGCTCGACGACGCTCTTGACGAAGGGCGCCGAACTGCCCGCCGAGCCGGCGGTGTCGGGCGGGTTGGTCGTGGTCATCAGTGGTGCACCTCCACCGGCCGAGATTACGTGTCCGTCACGACCCGCGGTCCTGCTGCCGGGGTGACGGTGCGGAACGGCCGGGCCCGACCCGGCTCCTGAGGGCGCAACCCCCGCGCCGGCGTCCCCATTCCGTGACCGTGCTCGCAGGTGAGGGCCGCCCGCACGCGGGGAACGGCGTCCCCCGGCGCGCCGTTGTCCCGACGTGCAGCGCTGGAGCAACGGGCTGAAGACCGCGGTCCTCCTCGGACTGATGGGCGGGATCATCCTGGCCGCCGGCGCGCTGATCGGGGGACGCGGGGGGTTGTTGGTCGCCCTCGTCGTCGCCCTGGCGGTCAACGGCTACGCGTACTTCAACAGCGACAAGCTCGCCCTGCGGGCCATGCGGGCCTTCCCGGTGACCGAGACCCAGGCGCCGGCGCTGTACGCGATGGTCCGGGAGCTGGCCACCGAGGCCCGGCAGCCGATGCCGCGGCTCTACGTGAGCCCGACCGACCAGCCGAACGCCTTCGCGACCGGGCGCAACCCGCGCAACGCGGCCGTCTGCGTCACCCAGGGCATCCTCGAGCTGCTCGACCGCCGCGAGCTGCGCGCTGTGCTCGCCCACGAGCTGTCGCACGTCTACAACCGGGACATCCTGATCAGCTCGGTCGCCGGCGCCATGGCGACGGTAATCACCTACCTGGCGCACATGGCGATGTTCGCCTCCCTCTTCGGCGGGCGCTCCGACGAGCGCGGCGGCGGCAACGCCCTGGGCAGCCTGCTGCTGGTGGTCCTCGGCCCGCTCGCGGCCGGGCTGGTGCAGATGGCGGTCAGCCGCAGCCGGGAGTACCAGGCCGACGCCTCCGGGGCCACGCTGTCGCAGGACCCGCTGGCCCTGGCCTCCGCGCTGCGCAAGATCGAGCGCGGGGCGGCGGCTCGTCCGCTGCCGCAGGAGGACCGGCTGGTGACCCAGAGCCACCTTATGATCGCGAACCCGTTCCGGGGGCCGGGGCTGGCGTCACTGTTCTCCACGCACCCGCCGATGCCGCAGCGCATCGCCCGCCTCGAGCAGATCGCCCGGGAGCTCGGCCGCGGCTGAGCCCGGGCCTGCGGCTCAGCGGTAGTTGTCGAACTGCAGGGCGACGTCGAGGTCCTTGCCGCGCAGCAGCTGCTGCACCGCCTGCAGGTCGTCGCGCTTCCTGCCGCTGACCCGCAGCTGGTCGCCCTGGATCTGAGCCTGCACGCCCTTCGGCCCCTCGTCGCGGATGATCTTGGCGATCTTCTTGGCGGTGTCGGACTCGATGCCCTGCTTGATCCGGGCGGAGATCTTGTAGCTCTTCCCGGAGGACTGCGGCTCGCCGGCGTCGAGGGACTTCAGCGAGATCTTGCGCTTCACGAGCTTGTCCTTGAAGACGTCGAGAGCGGCGGTGACCCGCTCCTCGGTGTCGGCCTGGAGCGTGACGCCCTCCTCGCCGGACCACGCGATGCTGGCGTTGGTGCCGCGGAAGTCGAAGCGCTGGGCGAGCTCCTTCGCGGCCTGGTTGAGCGCGTTGTCCACCTCCTGGCGGTCGACCTTGCTCACCACGTCGAAGGACGAGTCGGCCATCTGTGGGTGCTCCTCTCGGTCCGCCGTCCGGGCGCGGGGGGCCTGGCAGGGACGGCGGCGTCGTCTTGTACGCTCTCCCGGTACCACCACGGCGGGTTGCCCGAGTGGCCAATGGGAGCGGACTGTAAATCCGTCGGCTTAGCCTACGAAGGTTCGAATCCTTCACCCGCCACAGGTGTGCCCGAGGCCCCCGACCTCCTCGTGAGGTCGGGGGCCTCGTCGTCCCCTCACCGGCTCGTTCCCTGGCCGGCGCGTCAGGTGACCGTCGGCGCCCGGGCGCTGGCGACGGCGGTGCGGTCGAGCGGTTCGCCGCCGCGGAAGAGCCACCCGAAGGCGATCTCGACCCGGCGGCTGCAGTGCACGGTGACCTCCACCCCGTCCGTCTCGGTCGACCAGGCGTCGAGCGGGGTGCCGCCGTCGACGAGCTGGTCGGCCACGGCGGCCCGGGTGCTCGCCACGGTGAGCGGCAGGGCGGACCCGAGCCCCGTGGCGTACAGGGCGGCCTCGTCCGTCGCGTTGGCGGCGGCGAGCGCCGCTCCGTCGCACACGGCCTGCACCTCCTGCTGTTCGAGGAACGCGTCGGACGCCGAGATCGCCCCGAACGCCATGAGTGCGGCGACCAGCCAGCAGACCAGGACCAGCGGCAGCGTGGAGCCGCGCTCGGACTCCGGCACTTGGCTTCGCACGGCGGGGAGCGTAGGGCGTGTCGCCTCTCGTCCACGGCTTGTGGACAGCGCTGTGGACGGCTGTGGACGCCGCGCCGAGAGTGCCGGTGCCAGGCTCCGGAGCCTGTGGATCGCGCGGAACACGCCCTCCACTGTCCCGATCTCGTCCCTTCCGGCACAGGAGTCTCACCCGTTCCAGTGGTCACACGGACGGGTGACACAGAGGCAGATCGCGCTACGGACAGTGACGGCATGACGATTTGTCACACCGTCGTGATCTTCCGTGCTTGTCCCGATCGGGTGACGGGCAGCAATCTCTCGGGCGCGGTCCGTACCGAACGACGCTCTGCCCCCGCGCCTGGGTGACTGCCGCAGATCCGAGCAGTCCTTCATGCCTGAGGAGGCGTCATGAACACGAACACGCAGCGTGGGGCCAAGTGGGGTCGCGGGGCCAAGTGGGGTCGCGGGGCCAAGTGGGGTCGCGGAGCCAAGTGGGGTTGTTGAGCCACCGCTAGACACCCTCGGGGCGGTCGGTCCGGCGGCGGGCCGGCTGCCCCGTTCGGGTTGGTGGCGCTCCCTCCGAGGCGATTCCCGCTGTTAGCCTCGGCGCGCTCTCCTCCCCTTTCCCAGAATCCGGGTGACGTTGGCCAGTCCCGAGCCGCGCGCGCCGTTGCCACGGGCCGCCGCGCCACTCCATCCGTGGACCATCGCGGCAGGCGGTGTCCTGCTCGCGGTGATCGTCGCCGTCCTCGTCTTCCCCGGAGCGAGCACGGCGTTCGAGCCGTTGCCCTTCGTGCTGGTCGCGATCGCGTTCTTCGTGACCGAGACCGTCTCCCTCCAGATCGAGTTCCGGCGACAGACCTATCTGTGGTCCGTGAGCGAACTGGCGATGACCCTCGCCCTGGTCGAGGTCGGCGGGCTCTGGGCGGCAGTCGCCCGAGTCCTGGGTCTGGGCGTCAGCCTGGCCGTGCAGCGCTACGCGCCGGCCAAGGCCGTGTACAACCTCGCGGTCGCTGTCGTCGAGATGGCCGTCGCCGCCGCCGTCCTCGAGATCCTCCCCGTCGGCGAGCTGACCGCGCCGATCACCTGGGTCGGCCTCATCCTCGCGGTCCTGGCGGCCGACGTCGTGGGCACCTCACTCGTGGTGACCGCGATCCGGCTCAGTGGGGGCAACCCCGGACGGCAGTTCTGGCAGGAGCAGCTGCTCCCGATCGCCGTGGTGGGGCCGTTCGCGGTCTCCGTGGCCGTCGTCGCCCTGCTGCTGACCTCGCTGACGCTGTGGTCCTCGGTGCTCATGCTCCCTGCCGCCGCGGCCGTCATCCTGTTGTTCCGGCGGTTCGCGGCCGTGGCGCGGGAGAGCAAGCGGCTGGAGCGGGTGTACGAGTTCGCCCGTCGCGTCGAGGGCGTCCCGCCGGACGAGGAGGGGACCTTCCAGATCGTCGACGCCGTCCGGGAGCTGCTCAACGCCGAGCGGGTCGCCCTGTGGCTGCCGCCGTACCTCGACGAGGGGCCCCAGCTCGTCGTCGCCGCCGAGGACGGCCGCTCCTGGTACGACGGTCCCGGCGACCCCGACGACCTCATCCGCCGGCGCGCCACCGACGGGTCCAACGACGGCCCGCTGCTGGTGTCCCTCGCCCGCGCCACCGAGGCCGAGGCCGCCGCGCTGTGCCGCCGCGGCGCCCGTGACCTGCTCGCCGCTCCGGTGGCCACCGCCGCCGGCGAGCCGGGCTACCTGGAGGTCTGCGACCGGCGCAGTGACGTGATGACCTTCGCCGACGGGGACCGGTCGGCGCTGGACTCCATGCTGACCCACGTCAACGCGGCGATCCGGCAGCAGCAGCTGCTCACCCAGATCCGCTACGACGCCGACCACGACCGGCTGACCGGCCTGCCCAACCGGCAGCGCCTCGCCGTGGAGATCGACGCGCTGCTGGCCGCCGACCCGGTGGGGGGCCGGGTGGGCCTGATCCTCGCCGCGCTGGACAACTACAGCGAGGTCACCGACACCCTCGGGCACGCGGCCAGTGACGAGCTGCTGCTGGTCACCGCCGGCCTGCTGCGCGAGCACGCGCCGCCCCAGGCCCTGGTCGCGCGCATGGAGGGCGAGCAGTTCGCCGTCCTGCTGCCCGGCCTGTCCCTGGCGGCGACCGAGCGCGCCGCGCGCCGGCTGCGCGAGGCCACCTCGACCCGCGCCCGCGTCGCCGGGCTCGACCTCGAGGTCACCCTCTCCATCGGTGTGGCCGCCGCGCCGGTGCACGGCACCGACGCCGGCACCCTCATGCAGCGCGCCGACGTCGCCCTGCTGGCCGGGTCCGGCTCCAGCGGGATGGCCAGCTATCACCCGGTCCTCGACCAGCAGAGCCTGCGCCGCCTGCAGCTGGGCACCGAGCTCGAGCAGGCGATGGCCGACGGGCAGATCAGCGTCGTCTTCCAGCCGATCATCGACGCGCGGTCCTCCGACATCGTCTCGGTGGAGACGCTGGTGCGCTGGGCCCACCCGCGCTACGGCGCCATCGCGCCGGACGACTTCATCCACCTGGCCGAGCAGATCGGCCGGATCGGCCTGCTCACCGACCACGTGCTCGACCTCGCGCTCGCCCGCTGCCGCAAGTGGCTGGACCAGGACATCGCCCTGTCGGTCGCGGTCAACCTGTCGGCGCGCTGCCTCGCCGAGCCCGATCTGGTCGACCGGGTGCGCCGGGCGCTGCGGCGGCACGGCGTCCCCGGCGAGCTGCTCACCCTCGAGCTCACCGAGGGCAGCGTCGTGGACGACTCGGTGCGCAGCAGCACCGTCCTCGCCGACCTGCACGCCCTCGGACTGCGGCTGTCCATGGACGACTTCGGCACCGGGTACTCGTCCCTGTCCCAGCTGCGGCAGCTGCCGATCGACGAGGTCAAGATCGACAAGTCCTTCGTGCTGGGGATGTCGACCAGCCAGGGCGAGTCGTTCATCGCCCGCTCGATCATCGAGCTGGCCCACAACCTGGGCCTGCGCGTCGTGGCCGAGGGTGTCGAGGACGAGCTGACCCGCAACCTCCTGGCCGAGATGGGCTGCGACAAGCTACAGGGCTTCCTGGTCAGCCGGCCGCTGCCCGACGACCGCCTGGAGAGCTGGATCCTCGCCCGCACCGGCGTCCGGTCCGCCGTCCCGGGCACCCCGCACCGCCGGTTGTTCGTCCGCACGTGACCGGCCGGGCGACCCCCCTGCAGCAGGTGCCCGGAGGCGTCAGGTAGAGTCTTCGACGGCTCCGGCCAACGCCCCTTTAGCTCAGTCGGCAGAGCGTCTCCATGGTAAGGAGAAGGTCTACGGTTCGATTCCGTAAAGGGGCTCCGACCAACCGGTCCTGTCGCGAGACCGGCCCGTGCGGTCATCCCGGCGGTGTAGCTCAGCCAGGCAGAGCAAGCGGCTCATAATCGCTGTGTCACCGGTTCAAATCCGGTCACCGCTACTCTCGACGGACCCCGCACCCCGGGGTCCGTCGTCGTGTGGGCGCCGTCCGCACGCCGGGCCCGGCAGGCCCGTCCGACAAGGCGAGGAGTACTCCCGTGGCAGCCACCGACATCCGTCCGAAGATCACCCTGGCCTGCCAGGAGTGCAAGAACCGCAACTACATCACCCGCAAGAACCGGCGCAACGACCCCGACCGGCTCGAGCTGAAGAAGTACTGCCCGAAGGACCGCAAGCACACGGTGCACCGCGAGACCCGCTGACCCAGCGGTCCTAAGCGAAGGAGGGCGGGAGCATGGCGCTTGATCCGACACTGGTCGGGCGCAGCTACCCGCCCTCCGCCGTCTACGAGGTCGGCCGGCAGAAGATCGCCGAGTTCGCCGCCGCCATCGGCGAGACCGACCCCGTGCACCGCGACCCCGGCGCCGCCCGCGCCGCGGGGCACCTCGACGTCGTCGCCCCGCCCACCTTCGCGATCGCGCTGACCCTCTCGGCGGCCGGCGTGGTCGTCGAGGACCCGGACGTCGCCCTCGACTACAGCCGCGTCGTGCACGGCGAGCAGAAGTTCACCCACCACCGCCCGATCCGTGCCGGGGACCGGCTGGTCGCCACCCCGACCATCGAGGCGGTGCGCAGCATCGCGGGCAACGACCTGCTCACCACGCGGGTCGACGTCACCACCGAGGACGGCGAGCCGGTGTGCTCGGCCACGTCGATGCTGGTCGCCCGGGGGACGGCATGAGAGCCGCGGACGTCGCCGTCGGCACCGAGCTGCCCGAGCAGACCTACCGGGTCACCCGCGCCGACCTGGTGCGCTACGCCGGCGCCTCGGGGGACTTCAACCCCATCCACTGGAACGAGCGCGTGGCCACCGAGGTCGGCCTGCCCGGCGTCATCGCTCACGGAATGCTGACCATGGCGCTGGCCGGGCGGGCGGTCACGGCCTGGGCCGGCGACCCGGGCGCGCTGGTCGAGTACCACGTCCGCTTCGGCCGGCCGGTCGTCGTCCCGGACGACGACGAGGGCGCCGCGGTCACCGTGCGCGGGAAGGTCGCCGCCCTCGGGGAGGACGGTCGCGCCCGCGTCGACCTGACCGTCACCAGCGGCGGTGAGAAGGTCTTCTCGCTGGCCCGCGCCACCGTCCGGCTGGCGTGAACGCGCGGCGCCGAGCCGTCGTCGCGGCCGCCTCGGTGCTGCTCCTGGCCGGCTGCGGGACCTCGTTCGTCGACACCGTCGCCGCCGAGCGCGCCGACCCCACCCCGACCGCGTCCCCCGCCGAGGAGCCCGGCAGCTGCGACCGGCGCGCCGAGCCCGACCCCGACCGGCCGGTGGTCGACCTCGACGTCCGGCTGGAGGACGACCTGCGCACGGTCACCGGCACCGAGACGGTGGTCTTCACGCCCGACCGGGCCACCGACGAGCTGGTCTTCCGGCTGGTCCCCAACGCGCCCGACGCGGCCCGCGCGGGCAACCGCCTGACCGTCGACGGCGTCCGCGGGGACGACGTGGCCGCGGGCGACTACGAGGACGCCGCCGCGGAGGGGCCCGGCGGGCTGTACGTGGTCCGGCTGGACGACGAGCTCGCGGCCGGGGCGTCCACCGAGGTGGAGCTGGACTTCACGCTCGCGCTGGGCGAGGGCCGCTTCGAGCGGGTCGGCACGGCCGAGGGGGTGTCCTGGTGGGCCAGCGGCGCCCCGCTGCTGGCCTGGGAGCCCGGGGTCGGCTGGGCCCGCGACCCGTTCGTCGAGGTCCAGGGAGAGACCGCGAGCAGCGCGGTCGCCGACACCACGATCCGCGTCTCGGCGCCGGAGGACCTCACCGTCCTCATGACCGGGGACCAGGACCAACCCTCCGCGCCCAGCGACGGCCGCCGGACGTGGACGTCGACCGAGCCGGTGGCCCGGGACGTCAGCGTCGCGGTGGGGGAGTTCACCACCGCCACGGCCGCCACCCCGAGCGGCGTCGAGGTGACCACCGGGGTGCTGCCCGACCCGCAGGTCCCGGCCGACGAGCTCGCCGGCTGGACCGTCGAGGCGATCACCGACCTGGAGGAGCGCTTCGGCGCCTTCCCGTACGAGACCCTCACCGTGCCGCTGCTGCCGGACTACGGCGGTGGCATCGAGTACCCCAGCTCGATCCTGCTGGCCGGCGCCACCCGACTGGTGCTGCTGCACGAGGTCGCCCACATGTGGTTCTACGGGATGGTCGGCGACTCCCAGTTCCGCGACCCCTGGCTGGACGAGGCGTTCGCCAGCTACGCCGAGTCGGTGGCCTTCCCGGTGCCGGACGCCGAGGTGGACCAGGCGTTGCGGGCTCCCGGGGACGTCGGCTCGGCGATGGACGAGTTCCCCGGCACCGGCGCATACTTCGGCCGGGTCTACGGCAAGGGCGGCGCCGCACTGCTCGCCGCGCGCGAGGCCGCGGGCGCGGAGGCGTTCGACGCCGCGCTGCGCTGCTACGTGGACGCCAACGCCTGGACCACCGCGACCCCGGCCGACGTCGCCCTGGCGCTGCAGGACCTGCCTGCGGCCCTCGACGTCCTCGTGGACGCCGGGGCCCTGCAGGAGGACGACCTCCCCGGCTGAGTGGGGTCGTTCCTCAGTCCGCGGAACCGAGCAGGCGCTGCATCCGGCTCACGCCCTCGACCAGGTCGTCGTCGCCGAGCGCGTAGGACATCCGCAGGTAGCCGGGGGTGCCGAACGCCTCACCGGGGACGACGGCGACCTCGGCCTCCTCGAGGACCAGCTCGGCGAGCTCGACGCTGTCGTTCGCCGTCCGCCCGGCGATCGACCGGCCCAGCAGGCCCTTGACCGACGGGTAGGCGTAGAACGCCCCCTGCGGCTCGGGGCAGGCCACGCCGGGGATCTCCCGCAGCATCGACACGATGGTCCGGCGCCGCCGGTCGAAGGCCTCCCTCATCGTCGCCACCGCGGACAGGTCGCCGTTCAGCGCGGCGATGGCGGCCGCCTGTGAGACGTTGGCCACGTTGGACGTGGCGTGCGACTGCAGGTTGGTGGCCGCCTTCACGACGTCGGTCGGGCCGACGATCCAGCCGACCCGCCAGCCGGTCATCGCGTAGGTCTTGGCCACCCCGTTGACGACGACGCACCGGTCGGCCAGCTCGGGCACCACGACCGGCAGGGAGGGGGCGGTCGCCCCGTCGTAGGTCAGGTGCTCGTAGATCTCGTCGGTGAGCACCCACAGCCCGTTGTCCAGCGCCCAGCGGCCGATCTCCTCGACCACCTCGGGCGGGTAGACGGCGCCGGTGGGGTTCGACGGCGAGCAGAACAGCAGCACCTTGGTCCGCGGCGTGCGGGCGGCCTCCAGCTGCGCCACCGACACCAGGTAGCCGCTCTGCTCGTCGGCCACGACCGGCACCGGCACACCGCCGGCGAGGGCGATCGCCTCCGGGTAGGTCGTCCAGTACGGCGCGGGCATCAGCACCTCGTCGCCGGGGTCGAGCATCGTCGCGAACGCCTCGTAGACGGCCTGCTTGCCGCCGTTGGTGACCAGCACGTTGGCCGGCGTGATCTCCAACCCGGAGTCCCGGGCGGTCTTGGCGACGATCGCCTCCTTGAGCGCCGGCAGCCCGCCCGCGGGTGTGTAGCGGTGCATGGCCGGCTGGCGGCAGGCGGTGATGGCGGCCTCGACGACGTAGTCCGGCGTCGGGAAGTCCGGCTCACCGGCGCCGAAGCCGATCACCGGCTTGCCCGCCGCCTTGAGCGCCTTCGCCTTGGCGTCCACGGCCAGCGTCGCCGACTCGGCGATGGCAGCGATCCGGCGGGAGACCCGCCGCTGCGCGGGCGGCAGGTCGGGGGCGGGGGCAGCGGGCTCCGAGGAGGAGACGGCGGTCATGCCCTCATCGTGTCAAAGGGCGGCGTCCGGGGTCGCCCCCGTTCCCGGGAGCCCGGCCCCGGCGTCCCGCCGCAGCCGCACGTGCGCCACCGAGGGTGACGGCGCGCACCCGACGCAACCCGAGCCGGCGAGGGCGGACCGCCTCGGGGCGGCGCGCCCGTCGCGGCACCGCCACCCCTTTCGGAGGGACGTTGGCTGAGGAGCCCGTCGGTCCCGTACACTCGCTGTCCTGGGGCTGTTTGACCCCGCCACCGGCGTGCCCCGGATGCCCCCACGGGCTCGGTGCTGTCCGTGGTGGGGGCGCGCGGGCCCAGGCCCGGCCCAGGGCATAGGGGTGTAGCTCAATTGGCAGAGCAGCGGTCTCCAAAACCGCAGGCTGCAGGTTCAAGTCCTGTCACCCCTGCCCGTGCCGCCGGCACCCGCCGGCGACGTGCACGACCCGTACGACAGCACCGATCCCAGACCGTCGGCCCCAGAGCAGCGGCCACCACCCACGAGGCGAGCGAGGCGCAGTGAGCGACGAGAAGCCGGGACGCGAGGACGAGCCTCGCGCCGCCTCCGACGCTGAGCTGACCGACGAGCAGCTCGACCGCGAGGCCCCGGGCGTCGACGACGCCGCCGAGCTCGAGGCCGCCGAGGCCGACCTCGCCGCCGAGGCCGAGGCCGACGAGGACAAGGTCGTGGCCGGGCGGCCCTCGGGGGCCCGCCGCGGGAGCCGGATCACCGCCGGGGACGACGAGGACGACGAGCCGGTCGCCCCGCGCACCCGCCGGGCGGCCCGCGAGCGCACCGACGCCCGTCCGGCCGGGGAGGGGACGGGCACGCGGTCGCGTGCGGCGGCCCAGCGGGCCCGCGCCGAGGAGGTCCGCCAGCGGCGCAGCCTGCGCCGGTTCCTGCGCGAGGTCGTCGCCGAGCTGCGCAAGGTCATCTGGCCGGGTCGGCGGGAGCTGATCACGTACACGACCGTCGTCATCGTCTTCGTCGCCTTCATCGTGGCGCTGGTGGCCGGCCTGGACCTCCTCTTCGCCCAGGGCGTGCTCGCCGTCTTCGGCTGAGCACCGCCGCCACACCCACACGACGCCGACGAGGAAGAGACACCGTGACCGACCCCCGCGAGCCCTTCGACACCGACAGCGCCGTCGAGGGGATCGACCTCGACGACGCCCGCTTCGACGTCCGCGGCACCGCGGACCTCGAGACCGGCGCGGGCGAGCCCGGAGCCGCCGAGGGGTCCATCGACACCGTCGACCAGGACGCCCTCACCGGCGTGGCCGACGCGACGCCCGAGGTGGAGAGCGGCGATGCCGACAGCCTGGTGAGCGACCCGCTGGCCGCCCCGGCGCCGTCCTCCGACCTGGCCGAGGACGAGGAGGAGGACCCGGCCGAGGCGCTGCGCAAGGCCCTGCGCATCGCGCCCGGCGACTGGTACGTCGTCCACTCCTACGCGGGCTACGAGAACAAGGTGAAGACCAACCTGGAGTCCCGCATCCAGTCGCTGGACATGGAGGACTACATCTACCAGATCGAGGTGCCCACCGAGGAGGTCACCGAGATCAAGAACGGCAAGCGCACGCAGGTCAACCGCAAGGTCTTCCCCGGCTACCTGCTGGTCCGCATGGAGCTCAACGACGAGTCCTGGGGCGCGGTGCGCAACACCCCCGGCGTCACCGGCTTCGTGGGTGCCACCTCGCGGCCCTCGCCGCTCACCCTCGACGAGGTCGTCAAGATCCTCGCCCCGGCCATCCAGAAGCCGGCGGCCAAGGCCGCGGAGACGACGACCACCACGGCCGCTCCGGTCGCCGTCGTCGACTTCGAGGTCGGCGAGTCGGTCACCGTCATGGACGGCCCGTTCGCCACGCTCCCGGCCACGATCAACGAGATCAACGCCGAGCAGCAGAAGCTGCAGGTGCTCGTCTCCATCTTCGGCCGGGAGACGCCGGTCGAGCTCTCGTTCAACCAGGTCCAGAAGATCTGAGGAAGGACCCCGTCGCCCCCACCGCTCGTAAGCTCGCGGCGGGGCCCTGCGACGGGGCCGTTCCATCCCGTCACCGAGAAGGAAGTCATGCCCCCCAGGAAGCGGTTGACCGCGGTCATCAAGCTCCAGATCAACGCCGGCGCGGCGACCCCCGCCCCGCCCGTGGGTCCGGCGCTCGGCCAGCACGGCGTCAACATCATGGAGTTCTGCAAGGCGTACAACGCCGCCACGGAGTCGCAGCGCGGCAACGTGATCCCGGTCGAGATCTCGGTCTACGAGGACCGGTCGTTCACCTTCGTCACGAAGACCCCGCCGGCGGCGCGCATGCTGCTCAAGGCGGCCGGCGTGGAGAAGGGCTCCGGCGAGCCGCACAAGACCAAGGTCGCCAGCGTGACCCGCGACCAGGTCCGCGAGATCGCCCAGACCAAGATGGCCGACCTCAACGCCAACTCCCTGGAGCAGGCCGAGAAGATCATCGAGGGCACCGCGCGCTCGATGGGCATCACCGTCCAGGGCTGAAGAAGGACCCCGGTGCCCCCCAGCCCTCGCTCCGCTCGGGCCGGGTCCCTGCACCGGGGCCGTTCCATCAGGTAACGAGTGGGAGGGCCTCTCGCCAGGCCCGTGCACCACACGACTCCCGGCGGACGCCGGGGGAGAGGAACCACCATGGCGAAGCACGGCAAGAAGTACCGCGAGGTCGCCGCGAAGGTCGACCGCGACAACCTGTACTCCCCGCTGCAGGCGGCGACCCTGGCCAAGGAGACCTCCCCGACCACCTACGACGCCACCGTCGAGGTGGCCATGCGGCTCGGCGTCGACCCGCGCAAGGCCGACCAGATGGTCCGCGGCACGGTGAACCTGCCGCACGGCACCGGCAAGACCGCCCGCGTCATCGTGTTCGCCACCGGTGACAAGGCCGCCGAGGCCGAGGCCGCCGGCGCCGACGTCGTCGGCTCCGACGACCTGATCGAGCGCATCCAGGGCGGCTTCCTGGACTTCGACGCGGCGATCGCCACCCCGGACCAGATGGCCAAGGTCGGCCGGATCGCCCGCATCCTCGGCCCGCGCGGCCTGATGCCGAACCCGAAGACCGGCACCGTCACCCCCGACGTGACCAAGGCCGTCGCCGACATCAAGGGCGGGAAGATCAACTTCCGCGTCGACAAGCAGGCCAACCTGCACCTGGTCATCGGCAAGACCTCGTTCGACGAGACCAAGCTGGTGGAGAACTACGCCGCGGCGCTGGACGAGGTCCTGCGGGCCAAGCCGGCCGCCGCCAAGGGCCGGTACCTGAAGAAGGTCACCATCTCCACGACCATGGGCCCGGGCATCCCGGTTGACCCGAACCGCACCCGCAACCTGACGGTGGACGAGCCCACCGCCTGACGACGGGCACCTCGTCGGAGGCCCCGCAGCGCGCCGCGCTGCGGGGCCTCCGACGTTCCCGGGACCGGCGGCCGTGGATCAGGGGGTGAACAGCTCCGCGGTGGCCGAACCGCCGCCGGCCACGAGCACCTGCCCGTCGGTGAGCAGCGTGGCGGCGTGGCTGTAGCGAGGGGGGCGCCATGGCCGCGACCCCCGACCACGTGCCGCCGACCGGGTCGAAGGACGCGCAACTGGCCAGGTCGGTCTGCGCCTGACGGTCGTAGCCGCCCGTCACCAGCACGGCTCCGCTGCCCAGCAGCACCGCGGCGGGGTGCTCCCGCGGCGGGGCGGTCGCGCCGGGGCTCGTCCCCGTGCCCGTGGCGGGGTCGAAGAGCTCGAGGGTGGGGACGAAGACGTCCTCGGCGTAGCCGCCCAGCACGAGGACGCGCCCGCCAGGCAGCGACAGGGCGGTGTGCGCGGTCCGCGGTGTGAGCAGCGGAGCTCCCACCGACCACGTACCCGTCGCGGGGTCGTAGACCTCGCACGTCGCCGTCTGCTGGCCCCCGGCGTCCCCGCCGGCGACGGGCACGGTGCCGTTCGGCAACAGGCTCGCGCTGTGCCCGCTGCGCCCCGTGCCCGTCGGTCCCGTGGCCGACCAGCCGCTCATGGCTCCCCCTCCCCGGGCGACGTGTCCTGCCCAGGGTCGGTGACCGCCCGGACCCTGACGGCCATCCGGGCGTCCGTGGGCCCGACACGGACGCCGCCGTACCGGGCGTGAGCGCGCGACGACGCACGGAGAGCCGCGTCCGGGGGAGCCCGCCGGGTGAGGACGGCGACAGCGGCGGTCCCGCGGCATGGCGTATGCTCGTCGCCGTTCCCCCCAAGACCGCTGGTCGTCGCACGTCCGCGTGCGATCGAAGGTCCCGGATCCCGGGCGGCCCGCGCAGGAGGACGGTCCGATCGGTGGGCGCCGTGCGTCCGCCTCTCGCCCCGTGCGCCCTGCGCCGGGGCGTTCCTCGTCTCCGGGCCCGGTAGATCGCCCGCCGTCGTGCACCGGCCGGTGGTCGCCCGACAGACGAGAGGAGGCCCATGCCCACGCAGGCGAAGGCCGCGGTGATCGACGAGATCACCGAGCGGTTCCAGTCGTCCAGCGCGGCGTTGCTCACCGAGTACCGCGGGCTGACCGTGGCCCAGCTGACCCAGCTGCGCCGTTCCCTCGGTGAGGGCAGCAGCTACGCCGTCGTCAAGAACACCCTGACGAAGCGGGCCGCGGAGCAGGTCGGTTTCGGCGACCTGACCCCGCTGCTCAACGGGCCGACCGCGATCGCCTTCATCGAGGGCGACCCGGTGAACGCCGCCAAGGCCATCCGTGACTTCGCGCGCGCCAACCCGCTGCTCGTCGTCAAGGGTGCCGTGGTCGAGGGCCGCACCGTCGGCGCCGCCGAGGTCACCGCCCTGGCCGACGTCGAGCCGCGCGAGGTCCTGCTGGCCAAGCTGGCCGGCGCGATGAAGGGCAACCTGTCCAAGGCCGCGGGTCTGTTCCAGGCCCCGCTGTCGCAGGTCGCCCGCCTGGCCGCTGCGCTGCAGGAGAAGAAGCCCGCCGAGGGCGGCGACTCCGCTGCTGCTGACACCACCCCCGCCACCGACGCTGACGCCGCCGACGCCGCGGCCAGCACCGACTGACCCAGAAGGAGAGATCATGGCCAAGCTGTCCACCGCGGAGCTGCTCGACGCGTTCAAGGAGATGACGCTGCTCGAGCTGTCCGACTTCGTGAAGCAGTTCGAGGAGACCTTCGAGGTCACCGCTGCTGCGCCCGTCGCCGTCGCGGCCGCCCCGGCCGCCGGTGGTGCCGGTGGCGACGGCGGTGCCGCCGCTGTCGAGGAGCAGGACGAGTTCGACGTCATCCTCGAGAGCGCCGGTGACAAGAAGATCCAGGTCATCAAGGAGGTGCGCGGCCTGACCTCGCTGGGCCTCAAGGAGGCCAAGGACCTGGTCGACGGCGCGCCGAAGCCGGTCCTGGAGAAGGTCGCCAAGGACGCCGCCGAGAAGGCCAAGGCCGCTCTCGAGGGCGCCGGCGCCACCGTCACCGTCAAGTAAGGAGGACCTCGCTGCCCCCACGCCTCGCCCGCTCGGCGTGGGACCCTGCAGCGAGGCCCTGCCCGGCGCCTGACCGCCGGGGCCGTTCCACCGCGTTCCCAGGGGCCGTCCTCCACCCGGAGGGCGGCCCCTGCGGCATCCGGCCGCGGCCGGCGGACCCCGGGCGCCCATCCGGGGAAAAGCGCGGCGTGGCACTCCCGCAGCGGCCGTCCGGCTGGCACCATGGGCGTGTCGTCACACGCGCGACCGACCCGGCTCCCACTGGGCCGGCTGTCCTTCCCGGGTGTGTGTCCGGTCGCACCGGACCCCCGACGTGGACAGCCAGCCGCAGCAGGGGTAGGGTTCTCTGTTGCGCTGCCCCCTGACTGCCTGCCCGCTACTGACGGGTCACATGTGGTGCCCGGGATCCGTCCCGGACACCCGGTGGATCCCCCATGGTGCAGGAATGACGCGGACAGCCCCGCCATCACCGACGACGACCCAGGACGACCCAGCACCCACCGCCCGCACGTCGTGAGGTCCTTGGAAGGACGCATCTTGGCAGGCTCTCGCCCCACCAGCATCTCCGCCAGCACCACCGAGTCAGGCACCACCGGTACCACCCCGCAGCCTCCCCAGACCGCCCCCCGCACCGGCGAGGCCGACCAGCAGAAGATCCCCGGCGCGCCGCTGCGCGTGTCGTTCGCCAAGATCTCCGAGCCCCTCGAGGTGCCGGACCTCCTGGCGCTCCAGACCGCCTCCTTCGACTGGCTGGTCGGCAGCCCCGAGTGGCGCGCCACCCTCGCGCCGGAGGAGCAGGCCACCGCCGTCGGCGGGCTCGCCGAGATCCTCGAGGAGATCTCCCCGATCGAGGACTTCAGCGGCTCGATGTCGCTGTCCTTCTCCAACCCGCGCTTCGAGGACGTCAAGGCGTCCCTGGAGGAGTGCAAGGACAAGGACATGACCTACGCGGCGCCGCTGTTCGTCACCGCGGAGTTCATGAACAACACGACCGGCGAGATCAAGAGCCAGACGGTGTTCATGGGCGACTTCCCCATCATGACGAAGAAGGGCACCTTCGTCATCAACGGGACCGAGCGCGTCGTCGTCTCGCAGCTCGTCCGCAGCCCCGGCGTCTACTTCGACAAGACCCTGGACAAGACGTCGGACAAGGACGTCTTCAGCGCCAAGGTCATCCCCAGCCGCGGTGCCTGGCTGGAGTTCGACGTCGACAAGCGCGACACCGTCGGCGTCCGCATCGACCGCAAGCGCCGCCAGCCGGTCACCGTGCTGCTCAAGGCGCTGGGCTGGACCGAGGACCGCATCCGCGAGCACTTCCAGTGGTCGCCGACCGTCCTCGCCACCCTGGAGAAGGACCACATCGCCGGGCAGGACGAGGCGCTCCTCGACATCTACCGCAAGCTGCGGCCGGGTGAGCCGCCGACGCGGGAGAGCGCCCAGGCGCTGCTGGAGAACCTCTTCTTCAACCCGAAGCGCTATGACCTGGCCAAGGTCGGCCGCTACAAGGTGAACAAGAAGCTCGGCCTCGAGGTGCCCCAGGCCACCCTGACGCTGACCGAGGACGACATCGTCGCCACCATCGAGTACGTGGTGCGCCTGCACGCCGGCGAGCCCGACCACGGTGTCGACGACATCGACCACTTCGGCAACCGCCGCCTGCGCACCGTCGGCGAGCTGATCCAGAACCAGATCCGGGTCGGCCTCTCCCGCATGGAGCGTGTCGTCCGCGAGCGGATGACCACCCAGGACGTCGAGGCGATCACGCCGCAGACGCTGATCAACATCCGGCCGGTCGTCGCCTCCATCAAGGAGTTCTTCGGCACCAGCCAGCTGTCCCAGTTCATGGACCAGACCAACCCGCTCGCGGGCCTGACCCACAAGCGCCGCCTGTCGGCGCTGGGCCCCGGTGGTCTGTCCCGTGAGCGGGCCGGCATGGAGGTCCGCGACGTCCACCCGAGCCACTACGGCCGGATGTGCCCGATCGAGACGCCGGAAGGCCCGAACATCGGCCTGATCGGCTCGCTGTCGGCCTACGGGCGGGTGAACGCCTTCGGCTTCATCGAGACCCCGTACCGCCGGGTCGAGAACGGTGTGGTCACCGACCGGATCGACTACCTGACCGCCGACGAGGAGGACCGCTTCGTCGTCGCCCAGGCCAACTCGCCGCTGGACGTCCAGGGCCGGTTCGCCGAGGAGCGCGTCCTGGTCCGCACCAAGGGCGGCGAGGTCGACTACCTGCCGCCGGCCGACGTCGACTACATGGACGTCTCGCCACGGCAGATGACCTCCGTCGCGACGGCGATGATCCCGTTCCTCGAGCACGACGACGCCAACCGCGCGCTCATGGGCGCGAACATGCAGCGTCAGGCCGTCCCGCTGCTGCGCAGCGAGGCGCCGCTGGTCGGCACCGGCATGGAGTTGCGTGCCGCCGTCGACGCCGGCGACGTCGTGGTGGCCGAGAAGGCCGGTGTGGTCGAGGACTCCACCGCCGACTACGTCACCGTCATGGCCGACGACGGCACCCGGCAGACCTACCGGCTGCTGAAGTTCCGTCGCTCGAACCAGGGCACCTCGATCAACCAGACCCCGGTCGTCGACGAGGGGCAGCGGGTCGAGGTCGGCCAGGTCATCGCCGACGGGCCGTGCACCGACCAGGGTGAGATGGCGCTGGGCAAGAACCTGCTCGTCGCCTTCATGCCGTGGGAGGGCCACAACTACGAGGACGCGATCATCCTGTCGCAGCGCCTCGTGCAGGACGACGTCCTGTCCTCGATCCACATCGAGGAGTTCGAGGTCGACGCCCGCGACACCAAGCTCGGTGCCGAGGAGATCACCCGGGACATTCCGAACGTCTCCGAGGAGGTCCTCGCCGACCTCGACGAGCGCGGCATCATCCGCATCGGTGCCGAGGTCGTCCCCGGCGACATCCTCGTGGGCAAGGTCACGCCCAAGGGCGAGACCGAGCTGACCCCCGAGGAGCGGCTGCTCCGGGCGATCTTCGGCGAGAAGGCCCGCGAGGTCCGCGACACGTCGCTGAAGGTCAAGCACGGCGAGTCCGGCAAGGTCATCGGCGTCCGCGTGTTCTCCCGCGAGGACGGCGACGAGCTGCCCGCCGGCGTCAACGAGCTGATCCGGGTCTACGTCGCCCAGATGCGCAAGATCTCCGACGGTGACAAGCTCGCCGGCCGCCACGGCAACAAGGGCGTCATCGCGAAGATCCTGCCGCAGGAGGACATGCCGTTCCTCGAGGACGGCACCCCGGTGGACATCGTCCTCAACCCGCTGGGCGTGCCCGGCCGGATGAACGTCGGCCAGGTCCTGGAGACCCACCTCGGGTGGGTGGCCAAGTCCGGCTGGCAGGTCGAGGGCGACCCCGAGTGGGCGGCGAACCTCCCCCCGGCCGCGCGGGCGGCCGGGCCGGGCACCCGGACGGCGACCCCCGTGTTCGACGGTGCCCGCGAGGAGGAGATCGTCGGGCTGCTGAGCTCGACCGTCCCGAACCGCGACGGCAACCGGATGGTGGCCCCGACCGGCAAGGCGCGGCTGTTCGACGGCCGCTCCGGCGAGCCGTTCCCCGAGCCGATCTCGGTGGGCTACGTCTACATCCTGAAGCTGCTGCACCTGGTCGACGACAAGATCCACGCCCGGTCGACCGGCCCCTACTCGATGATCACGCAGCAGCCGCTGGGTGGTAAGGCGCAGTTCGGTGGCCAGCGCTTCGGTGAGATGGAGTGCTGGGCGATGCAGGCCTACGGCGCGGCCTACGCGCTGCAGGAGCTGCTCACCATCAAGTCCGACGACATCCTGGGCCGCGTCAAGGTCTACGAGGCGATCGTCAAGGGCGAGAACATCCCCGAGCCGGGCATCCCGGAGTCGTTCAAGGTGTTGCTCAAGGAGCTGCAGTCGCTCTGCCTGAACGTGGAGGTCCTCTCCGGCGACGGGCAGGCGATCGAACTGCGTGACACCGACGACGAGGTCTTCCGGGCCGCGGAGGAGCTGGGCATCGACCTGTCCCGCCGCGAGCCCTCCAGCGTCGAGGACGTCTGATCGGCCGCCGGCCGGCCCCAGCACCCGGGGCCGGCCGGCGCCCACCCAAGACCATCAGCAAGAAGTGCAGTAACCGAGCCCCGGGAAAGGGGTCCACTCAGTGCTCGACGTCAACTTCTTCGACGAGCTCCGCATCGGTCTGGCCACCGGCGACGACATCCGCCAGTGGAGCCACGGTGAGGTGAAGAAGCCCGAGACCATCAACTACCGGACGCTGCGTCCGGAGAAGGACGGTCTCTTCTGCGAGAAGATCTTCGGTCCCACGCGGGACTGGGAGTGCTACTGCGGCAAGTACAAGCGGGTCCGGTTCAAGGGCATCATCTGTGAGCGCTGCGGCGTCGAGGTGACCCGGGCCAAGGTCCGCCGCGAGCGGATGGGCCACATCGAGCTGGCCGCGCCGGTCACCCACATCTGGTTCTTCAAGGGCGTTCCCTCGCGCCTGGGCTACCTGCTCGACCTGGCGCCCAAGGACCTCGAGAAGATCATCTACTTCGCGGCCTACCTGATCACCTCGGTCGACGACGAGGCGCGCCACCGCGACCTCCCGACCATCGAGGCCGAGATCAGCGCGGAGAAGCACAACCTCGAGAGCCGTCGGGACGCCGACGTGGAGGCCCGCCAGCAGAAGCTGGAGGCCGACCTCGCCGAGCTCGAGGCCGAGGGCGCCAAGTCCGACGTCCGCCGCAAGGTCCGCGAGGGTGGCGAGCGCGAGATGCGCCAGCTGCGCGACCGCGCCCAGCGGGAGATCGACCGCCTCGAGGAGGTGCTCGACACCTTCCGCAAGCTCGAGGTCAAGCAGCTCATCGCCGACGAGGGGCTCTACCGCGAGCTCCGCGACCGGTTCGGTGAGTACTTCGAGGGCGGCATGGGTGCCGCGGCGCTGCAGAAGCTGCTGGCCGAGTTCGACCTCGACGCCGAGGCCGCCGCGCTGCGCGAGACCATCCGCAGCGGCAAGGGCCAGCGCAAGCTGCGCGCCCTCAAGCGGCTCAAGGTCGTCGCGGCCTTCCAGCAGACCCGCAACTCGCCCATGGGCATGGTGCTGGACTGCGTCCCGGTCATCCCGCCGGACCTGCGCCCGATGGTGCAGCTCGACGGTGGCCGCTTCGCCACCAGCGACATGAACGACCTGTACCGCCGCGTGATCAACCGGAACAACCGGCTGAAGCGTCTGCTCGACCTCGGCGCGCCCGAGATCATCGTGAACAACGAGAAGCGGATGCTGCAGGAGTCGGTCGACGCGCTGTTCGACAACGGCCGTCGCGGCCGGCCGGTCACCGGCCCGGGCAACCGCCCGCTGAAGTCGCTGTCCGACCTGCTCAAGGGCAAGCAGGGCCGGTTCCGCCAGAACCTGCTCGGCAAGCGCGTCGACTACTCCGGCCGTTCGGTCATCGTCGTCGGCCCGCAGCTGAAGCTGCACCAGTGCGGTCTGCCCAAGCAGATGGCCCTGGAGCTGTTCAAGCCGTTCGTGATGAAGCGGCTGGTCGACCTCAACCACGCGCAGAACATCAAGTCCGCCAAGCGGATGGTGGAGCGCGCGCGGCCGGTCGTGTGGGACGTGCTCGAGGAGGTCATCACCGAGCACCCGGTGCTGCTCAACCGCGCGCCGACTCTGCACCGTCTCGGCATCCAGGCCTTCGAGCCGCAGCTGGTCGAGGGCAAGGCCATCCAGATCCACCCGCTGGTCTGCACCGCGTTCAACGCGGACTTCGACGGTGACCAGATGGCGGTGCACCTGCCGCTGTCGGCCGAGGCCCAGGCCGAGGCCCGCATCCTCATGCTGTCGTCGAACAACATCCTGTCCCCGGCCGACGGTCGTCCGATCACCGCGCCGACCCAGGACATGGTGCTGGGCCTGTACCACCTGACCACGCTGGTGCCCAGCCGGCACGAGGCCGACGGCGGCAGGCCGGCGGCGTTCGGCTCGCCGGCCGAGGCGATCATGGCCTTCGACCAGGGTGCGCTGGGCCTGCAGGAGCGGGCGTTCATCCGCCTCGACGAGGTGTTCGGCGTCGACAACGGCAAGGTCAACGAGCCGTGGGAGCAGCCGGAGGACTGGACCCCGGGTGCGGCGGCGCTGGTCGAGACCAGCCTGGGCCGGGTGCTGTTCAACGAGGCCCTGCCCGAGGACTACCGCTTCGTCAACTACCAGGTGCCGAAGAAGGAGCTCGGGGCGATCGTCAACGACCTCGCCGAGCGCTACCCCAAGGTGCAGGTCGCGGCGACGCTGGACGCCCTCAAGTCGGCCGGTTTCCGCTGGGCCACCCGGTCCGGCGTCACGATCGCGATCGACGACGTCGTCACCCCGCCGGCCAAGCAGGAGATCCTCGACCGGCACGAGGACGAGGCCCGGCAGATCGAGCGCCAGTACGAGCGCGGTGTCATCACCGACGCCGAGCGTCGTGGCGAGCTGATCGAGATCTGGACCCGCGCGCGGGCCGAGGTCTCCCAGGCGATGGTGGACAACTTCCCGACCACCAACCCGGTCTGGGTCATGGTCAACTCGGGCGCCCGAGGCAACATGATGCAGATCAGCCAGATCGCCGGTATGCGTGGCCTGGTCGCCAACCCGAAGGGCGAGATCATCCCGCGGCCGATCAAGGCCAACTTCCGGGAGGGTCTGTCCGTGCTGGAGTACTTCATCTCCACGCACGGTGCCCGCAAGGGTCTGGCCGACACCGCGCTGCGGACCGCGGACTCCGGGTACCTCACCCGCCGGCTGGTCGACGTCTCCCAGGACGTCATCATCCGCGAGGAGGACTGTGGCACCGAGCGCGGCGTGATCATGCCCATCGCGACCGTGATCGACGGCCAGCTCACCCGGGACGCGCACGTCGAGACCAGCGTGTACGCCCGCTCCCTGGCCGCCGACGTGGTGGCCGAGGACGGCACGCTGATCGCGCAGGCCGGCCAGGACCTCGGAGACGTGCTGATCGGCCAGCTGGTCGACGCCGGCGTCGCGGAGGTCAAGGTCCGCTGCGTCCTGACCTGCGAGTCGCTGCTCGGCACCTGCGCCACCTGCTACGGCCGGTCGCTGGCGACCGGCAAGCTGGTCGACGTCGGCGAGGCGGTCGGCATCATCGCCGCCCAGTCGATCGGTGAGCCCGGCACCCAGCTGACGATGCGCACCTTCCACACCGGTGGTGTCGCGGGTGAGGACATCACCCACGGTCTGCCGCGTGTGGTCGAGCTCTTCGAGGCACGCGTCCCCAAGGGTAAGGCGCCGATCGCCGAGCTGGCCGGCACCGTCCGCATCGAGGACGGCGAGCAGTTCCGCAAGCTCACGATCACCCCGGACGACGGCTCCGACGAGGTCGTCTACGACAAGCTGTCGCGCCGTTCGCGGCTGCGGGTCGAGGACGGCGGCCACGTCGAGGTCGGCGAGCAGCTCACCGAGGGTGCGGTCGACCCGCACGAGGTGCTGCGGATCATGGGCCCCCGCGAGGTGCAGCTGCACCTGGTCCGCGAGGTCCAGGAGGTCTACCGCAGCCAGGGCGTGTCGATCCACGACAAGCACATCGAGGTGATCATCCGGCAGATGCTGAAGCGGGTGACCATCATCGACTCGGGCGCGACGGAGTTCCTGCCCGGTGCGCTGGTCGAGCGGACGCTGTTCGAGACCGAGAACCGTCGGGTCGTCGCCGAGGGTGGCGAGCCGGCCTCGGCCCGCCCGGTGCTCATGGGCATCACCAAGGCCTCGCTCGCGACCGAGTCGTGGCTGTCGGCCGCCTCCTTCCAGGAGACGACCAAGGTGCTCACCGACGCCGCGATCCAGGGCAAGAGCGACAGCCTGCTCGGCCTCAAGGAGAACGTGATCATCGGGAAGCTGATCCCGGCCGGTACCGGGATCAGCCGCTACCGGAACATCACGGTCGAGCCGACCGAGGAGGCCCGCGCCGCCGTCTACACGATGGCCGGGTACGACGACGGGCAGTACTACAGCCCGGACGTCTTCGGTCAGGGCTCCGGCGAGGCCGTCCGCCTCGAGGAGTACGACTGGCGGGGCTGAGCCCCCGGTAGTCCACGAGGAGGGCCCCCAGGTCGCGCAGACCTGGGGGCCCTCCTGCGTCACTGTCGTCCGCCGGACGACACCGTGGCCAGGTGCCGTCCCCCTGCTGCCTGGGCCCTCCCCGTGTCCCGGGGGGGGGGGGGGGGGGGGGGGGGGGGGGGGGGGGGGGGGGGGGGGGGGGGGGGGGCGGCGGCGGGCGGGGCCGGCGGGGCGGGTCGCCTGACG